>JAFGWI010000268.1 GCA_016937215.1 Spirochaetales bacterium
GCGGCTTTGAACGGTAACAAGTTGACCATCAGCGGTTTTGACGTGAATGGCGTAGGCCCGGGAACAGGTCTTGAAATCGTGACCATGGTTTTCACAGGTAAATCTGGGGGAACAAGTCCTCTTGATCTTACGATTGACAACCTGACAAATTCCGACGCGTCTTCTGTTGAGGCGACAGCTGTGGATGGTTCAATCACAGTAGATGGTCCAATAATTACAACTGGTTCAGCGACTCTTTATATCGCGCCTCAATCACAAACAATTGATGCTGGTGATAGTGTTAACGTTTCGATTATGGCAGATGTAGAAGGTGGGAACCTTGCTGCTTACGGTATTGTTGTTGCTTATAACGCATCAATTCTTTCAGTAACAGGTGATGACGTAACTGCTGGTTCAGATGGTTTTATGGCAGCGGCTAATGCCAGTAATGGACGATTAACTATTAGTGGTTTTGATGTAAATGGTATTGGACCTGCTAACGGACTTGAACTTGTAACGATTAATTTTACAGGTAATGATGTTGGTGGCACAAGCCAGCTTACTTTAACTGTTGACAATATTACAAACTCTGCCGCGTTAGCAATAGAGAGTAGTGTCAGAAATGGTTCAATCTCAGTGAACCCTGGTGTTACTGATCCACCTGTAACTCCTCCTCCAACTAGCGGTTGTAAAGTAGCTACATCAGATATTTCTTTCGATGGAGCTGGTGAGGGTTGTTATGAATTCTATTGTTTTGGTAGTGATTCAGAACCATGGAACAGTTATATCAATTCATGGAATATGGATTCTTTAACAATAAATGGTGTCAATGTTACGAATACCTATAAGAGTTACTCTGACATTTCTAAACCAGCAGATGGGGTATATGTTGTTAAATATAAATCCTCCTATGCTTGGAGTCATTTTGAAGTAAAGGGTGTTTGTGCTGGGCAATCAAATCCTACACCTACACCAATAGAAAGTGAAACTCCAACTCCAACTCCAACAACTACACCTGTTGAGAATACTCCAACTCCGACAATCACAACAGAAATTGAAACAGTAGATGTTTATATTGCTCCAAGGACTCAAACTGTTATGCGTGGTGACGCTGTAAAGGTTACTATAAACGCAGATATTCCTCAGGGAAATGTAGCAGCCTATGGTTTTATAGTTCAATATAATGCCTCTGTGTTGTCAATTTCTTCTAATGGTATGGCAGCTGGAATAGACGGTTTTTTTGCCGCCGGTTCCGTTAATGGTGGTAAAGTAACAATTAGTGGTTTTGATGTAAATGGAGTCGGACCAGGTAATAATCTGGAACTGGTTTCCATAAATTGTAATGCTATCGGTGTTGGAACGAGCACCCTTAGTTTAACGGTTGATAATTTGACCAATTCATCAGCTGAAGCGGTTAATTCCAATGTAACCAACGGTTCTGTAACTGTTATTGATTCAAATGTGGACCCTGTGGTTGTTTATATTGAACCGTCTACTTTGAGTCTGCCTCTAGGCAGCGAAGCATCTGTTGCTGTAGCTGCGGATATTCCTCAAGGTGATATTGCGGCTTATGGATTTATTGTGTCTTTTAATGCCTCAATTCTTTCAACTGCAGCGAACAAAGTAAAAGCTGGTTCTGATGGATTTCTGGCTGCTGCTGCCCTTAATGGCAGTCGCCTGACCATCAGCGGTTTTGACGTGAATGGTGTAGGCCCAGGAAATGGTCTTGAAATTGTGGAAATTGGATTTACAGCTATTACAAGTGGCACCAGTGAATTAACACTGACTGTTGATAATTTGACAGGTTCAGATGCTCAACCCGTTGTCAATACAGTTAAAAACGGATCGATTACCGTTGCGGGAACCGATCCAACTCCAACACCCTATGTTGAGGAACCTACACCCACTATCATTTCAGATGAGTCTGCTAAAGTATATCTTGATCCAGCAATGCAAACAATTCAACATCCTGGAACTGCCAGTGTAAACATTACTGTTGATGTTACAGGAACAAACGTTGCTGCATATGGTGTTGCTTTATCCTTTGATTCCTCTGTTGTTTCCACAACAAGCGCGGACATTAAAAAGGGAGATGATGGATTTCTTGCAGCCGCGGCTATTAAAGGCGGTACAATAACTATCAGTGGTTTTGATGTAAATGGAATCGGGCCTGGTAATGGTTTGAAACTCGCAAAAGTTGATTTTACAACAACAGGAACAGCTGGTGTAGCCAATCTTTTGTTGGGTGTAGATAATCTAACCAATTCCGCGGCAAAAGCCGTTCCTTTCACAGTTACCAGTTTGGCAATGATTAGTGTAACTGTTGCTGGAACTCCAACACCAGTCATTGATCCCGCGACTCCAACCCCTGTTGAAACAGTATCGCCTGCAGATGCAAAAGTTTACTTGGCACCATCTGCTCAGACTGTTTCTCATCCAGCATTTGTTCCTGTTGAAATAAATATTGATTCAGCAGATAACGCAGTTGCTGCTTATGGTTTTATTGTATCCTTTGATGATTCCATTTTGTCAGCCGACGTTAAGGATGTTGTAAAAGGTCGTGATGGTTTTATGGCTGCCGCGGCACTTGAAGAAAATAGATTATCTATTACAGGGTTTGATATAAGCGGTGTTGCTGCGGCGCAAGGTATTAACATGATTATTATGCATTTTTCTACAAACGGTGTGGCTGGTACGGCAAATATCAACTTGCTTGTGGATAATTTGACTAATCCTTCAGCTAAGGCAATCACTGTTGGCGAAACGACCGATGCAACAATTACTGTGGCGGTATCTCAGACACCAGTTCCTGTTGAAACAGCAACTCCAGAACCACAGCAAACTCAGGATCCAGAACCCCTTAATCAGCCTGGTAGTGTTTGGCTTGAACCTTCAAGTTATTCAGCTGTCAGTGGAGAACAATTTGCTCTTCAGATATATGCCAATTCCGGAAATGTTCCCTTAGCAGCTTATGGTATTTTCCTGAAATTTGACCCATCACTCATTCAGCTCAACACAAATGTTGGTTCATCAAGCGTTAACATCGGTCCTGATGGTTTCATTTCTGCGGCAAATCCGAATAATGAAGCTGGGGAGCTCAAGGTTACTGGTTTTGATGTGAATGGCAAAGGTCCTGGCGAAAATCTTCATTTATTAACTATCAATCTTATCGCCCAAAGCGCTGGAATCACAAATATTGATTTGATTCTGGACTCTTTAACAGATAATTCAGCTAGAATTATTGGAACACCAACCGGTGTAGGTGCTTCAGTAACAATTCAATAAATTATCTCCAACAAACTTATATTTTAGGGCCTCCTCGCGGGGCCCTTTTTTTGTGGACTCATAAGCAGGCTAGATGCTTAGGAAAGATATTTCATGATTAAGAAAAACAGTAGAGGGAAAAGATTAATCTCAAAAAAGGATAGTGATGATATGTCTTTACTTTTTTGGCTAGTTGACATGAAAAACAAGTTCGAATAAACTATTGATCTTACTTAAAATTTATTATTTTTCTTCTGGAGAGCAAAAAAATGGATAATTTCGTATATATAAAAGTCAATATGCTTGTGGATTTTATGAAAGAGGTTTTTAAAAACATAGGTGTTCCATCTGCTGAGGCAAGTATTTGTGCGGATGTTTTAATTAATTCTGATTTACGAGGTATTGATAGTCATGGTATTGGTCGGTTAAAAATGTATTACGACAGAATTAAGGATGGAATACAATATCCTGTGACTAAAATTGAGATTATTAAGGAATCGAGTACCACGGCCACTCTTGATGGAAATCATGGAATGGGTCAAGTTATCGGCCATAGAGCGATGGAGATGGCTATTGAAAAAGCCGCGGAATTTGGATTGGGGTCTGTGGCTGTTAGAAATTCAACCCACTATGGATTCGCCGGATATTATCCTTTAATGGCCATTGAAAAGGGAATGATAGGTTTAACGGTTACAAATGCCAGGCCGTCAATCGCGCCTACATTTGGAATCGAACCGATGTTTGGCACAAATCCTCTGACCTTTGGGGCTCCGACAGATGAAGCTTTTCCTTTTTTAATTGACGCCGCGACTTCAATTTCTCAACGGGGAAAAATCGAATATCTCGATCGCGCAGAGAAGCCAACACCGAAAGGATGGGCAATAGATGATAAAGGTGTTGATCATACAAATACCAAGCAGCTTCTTGTTGATTTGGTAAAGGGATCCGCGGCTTTGCTTCCCATGGGTGGAATTGGGGAGGAATATGGCGGTCATAAAGGCTATGGATGGGCTATTCTTGTTGAAATATTGTCTGCTGCTTTGCAGGATGGAGCTTTTTTAAAAGATCTTGATGGTTTTGATGAAAACGGAAAGCGTACTCCTTATAAATTAGGCCATTTTTTTCTGGCCATAAATATAGAGAACTTTATTTCGGTCAATCGTTTTAAAACCATTGCTGGTAATATTATGCGCTCTTTAAGGGCGTCTCAAAAGGCACCTGGCTTTGATCGTATTTATACAGCAGGCGAAAAAGAATTCGAGATAATGAGAATTCGTGAAACAGAAGGTATTCCAGTAAATCAGAATCTGCAAAAGGATCTTGGTGTAATGCGGGACGAATTGAATCTTAAACATTTTGATTTTCCTTTTTGATTCTGAGCATTTGAAAAATTTCCGTTTTCATTGGGCGAATAAGCATTTGTTTTAGGGCCTTATAAGCAAGCATAGTGGTTCAGCAACTCCAGATAGGAGAGGCTTGGGTGAACGCAGTGTTCGAAGCTGCTGCCAAAAGTCGATCCCTTTGATGATATTTGGGGATAACTTCTCGGGTCCACAAAGCATTTTGTAATCCTAAGCTCAAGCTCTCAAATGATTCTGAAAAACAGAGGGGCCCGATTTCCCAATTTGAAAAGGTTAAGACAAAGTGATAAATCATATGCGGAAAAGGCTCAGCACTGATATTTATACCCAGTTTATGCATGTGTGTAAAATCTGATTGTCAAAGAATACCCGGGTAATGAACTTGGGGAAAAATGACCTTCTGTTCAGGACTTTCCAGCGCATGCCAAATTTTATTTCGTCGCTGTACTGTTTAATTGGTTAGGTTAAAAAAACTGCTTTCTCCTGTTGAAGGTCTTTAAATATGGCCCTGGCCTTACCTCCGGTGTTTATTTCGACAACATTTTAACAGGCGAACCCAATTGTCGGTAAAAAAATGGAAGCGACCAGCTCCCAAATTTTTGTCTTAACACATATCCTTTTTTGTATAAGAATAGAATGTTTTTCCTATTGGCCATCAAAAGTAAAAAAAGTATAATCACGAAAATCTTTTCCCAAGTTTTTGTCACCGTAGGGATGTTGTGTGTTGGCTCCTTCATGACAATTAACACACATATCAGAGTGAAATATGGTTTCTTCTTTGCTTTCATGATTTTTAACCAGCCAGACCCAATCGCCTTGGGCATGTGGATGCCCGGGTTTTTTTATCATGACTGTATAATATTCAGGTATGTCGCCAGGTTGATAAGTGTTTGAAGGATAGATTTCTTTTAAAATTATCGTGCCTTCGGGATAATTATATAAAAATTGGTCATTATCCTTTTTTTGAGGTTTATATTTAGCTCCGATTTCATTGATATAGCTAATTCGGTAATTATTTTCATGGCCTGGTATAAAATAATCAAGCTTATCATGAGTGAACAGAGGCCATTTTTCATGATTATCAGGAATGAGATTTTCCAGTTTGGAATCGCAGGAATAAAGCAAGCTCAATAAAAAGATAAGAAGTGTTTTTTTCATGATTGATTTTCCTTTATTTTTTTTAATAGATAAACCCTTATTTGTTGCGCTTTTCCCTTTACTTTTACTTTATAAGGACCATTTACCAGCACATGGGATTTAACTTTGTTATAAAATGAGTCGGAGATGATGATCTGACCTGCTTTTGCCACATTGCACAAACGCGCCGCTGTATTTACATTATCGCCGATAACAGTGAAATCGGCGCGTTTGTCAGAACCTATATTTCCAAGAATAACTTCACCGTAATTTATGCCAATTCCGATTTTTAAAGAATCAAAATCATCAGGATTATTCATTAGATATTGTTGAATTGATAAAGCTGCTTGACAAGCCTTAAGGCATCCGCTTTCACTGTGAAATAAAGCCACAATTTCGTCACCAACATATTTATCTATATCACCGCTTTGATTATGTATGATTTCGCTTTGATAATTCAGTATTTTATTCAGGTTTAAAACTACTTTTTCCGGCGCATTTTGTTCTGAATAAAAAGTAAAATTCCTGATATCTGAGAAGAAAAGGGTTAATGGCAGTTTCTCCCCCTTTCTTTCTGATCGCAGAGAGCTCAAGGTTGATGATGAAACATATTTTGATAATTCAAATCGTTCATGCAAGCCCTCAACCATTTTGTTAACTGTCTGGCCTAAAATCCCAATTTCATCATTATTTTTGATATTTGCTCTTTCAGTGAAATTGCCTTGTGTCACTCCTGAACAGATCAGTCCGATTTCTTTCACAGGTGCGATAATAATGCGATTCAGAAATTGAGTGATGATGATGATGAGCAGAGTGATTAGCACTATAAAACTTGCCATGGAGATTGCAATAATAACATTTCTTTCCTTGATTATGGCGGTACGGTTATTGCTAATTTCTATTACACCACGAATGCTATGATCAGTGCCATGGCATTTCCAGCATTTATAAATATTTTGAAGTGGTCTGTATAGCTTGATATATATGTTTCCACTGTCAGCGGCTTTATATTCGAATGCAACAGGAATGTTATTAGGGTTAGGTGTTTGTGCTATTTTGAAATATCGCTCTTCGGGAAATATTGAATCCATGATCCGGTTCGTATTCAAATTAAATATCGATTGGCCTAATCTTCGGTTTACATCTGTTACAGTGGAATCGTTTGAAAAAGCCATAGTACCATTGCTTTTGTAAAGTCTGATTTGATAATCAGGATTAACCAGCATGGTTTTTTGAAAATAATCAACTGCCAGTTGCGCTTCTCCTGGCAACATCAGTGTTTCTATTGTGTTGTAAAGAATATCGGCTTGTTGCCCCAAGCTCTCAATAGATACTATATCGTATGTGTTTATCATATAGCTTAGAAAAATGACTGCACTGCCACCTATTCCAATCAGCAGACTTGCGATTATAATTCGATTAATACGCTTTGTGATGGATTTGTTTTTATTTAAGGTCATAAGTACTCTTCTTCATAAAATGTTCTATTTAAACAGTTTATTGTTTATTGATTTCCTGTGTATAAAACTGAACTCGCAGAGGCTGTTGAATATTAATGAAAGTATATTAAATTGATCGTGAAATTGCAAATGTGATTCGCCGTAGGGATAGCCACAATTCGAGAGATCGCCTTTATATTTCTGAATAATATAGGAAATTATTATTTTAATACGGAAAGTGGGATGATAAAAAAATTATGAAAAAATCAACCTTACTTAACTGTGTTCAGTGCCGGAATATTTATTATTTATCTATCGGTGGATTAAAAGAGTCCCTTTAAGAATGATTATTAAAAATCCGGCAATAGAGTGTGTTCCATTCCCTAACGTATTTTTGCCAAATTATGATTTAGTTAAATAAGTACTAACATTATAATGGCTTGTTGGGAAAAATCACCCTGAATCGGCCGGTTCTTTTTATTCCTGAAGTGAGAGCAGCTCCTGGGCCACTTTTTCCCATTCTTCGGATTTTTTATTATGCAAGAATTCAATTTGATCAATTTTGTTTTTAATATCTTTGATTTTATCTGGAACCGAATAGATTTCTTCTATACCCATTTTGGATTCCAAAGCAGCTTTTTCCTTTTCTAATAACTCGAGCTCCTCAAGGAGCTTTTCTTCTTGTTTTTCAAGACTTCGAATTTGGCCTTTGCGCCGCTTTTCTTCTTCGTAGCTCGATTTTCCCTGTGAAGGCACTTCGTCTTTATTAATGGCTTTTTCATCAGAGGGGTCATCATCTTCTTTATCTTTTCGGTATAAATAATAGTCAAAATCGCCATAATAAAGCTTTGATTGGCCGGGTTTAAGTTCAAGTACCTTGGTAGCCAGATTCTTAAGAAAATAATGGTCGTGGGAAACAAAAATCAAAGTAGCTTCATAGTCCTTTAAAGAATCTAGCAGTACATCCTTGGAAACCATATCCAGGTGGTTGGTGGGTTCATCGAGCAGAAGAAGATTCGAAGGATGGAGCAGGAGTTTTAACAACTGCACCCTGCTTTTTTCACCTCCAGAGAGAACCGAAAGCGGTTTGAAAATATCATCACCTGAAAATAAAAAAGCTCCGAGAAGATTGCGCAACTGTGGAATCAATTCAGTTGGCGCAACTGATTCAATTTCCTCAATTACCGAAGCATTGGAAGAAATGGAATCTAGACTTTCCTGATTGAAAACCGCTGGAGTTACATTGTTTCCAAAAACAAGATTTCCCGAATCTGCCTTTAAAGCGCCGGCAATCATCTTGATTAGTGTGGTTTTTCCGGCGCCGTTGGGTCCAACCAGAGCCAGACGTTCACCTCGAGTGATTTCCAGATCAAGGCCTTTGATAACAACCTTCTCGCCGTATGACTTTTTTAATCCTTCGATTGTAAGGACCTTGTCGCCCGACCGGGGCGGCGCAGGAAAGGAAAAATGAATATGCCGTGTTCCCGGAGGCCTCTCGATTAGCTCCATTTTTTCCAAGGCCTTCATGCGGCTTTGCACAAGTTTGGCTTTGGAGGAATTGTAGCGGAACCGTTTAATGAACATCTCGATTCGCGAAATTTCCTCTTGCTGCTTATTATAAGCTTCCATTATCTGGACCATGTCAGCTGCCCGCTTTACCTCATACTCCGAATAATTGCCCTTATAAATCGTAAGTTTTCTGCCGTAAACCTCGGCAATACGATTAACCGTGTTGTCCAGAAAATAACGGTCATGTGAAACCAATAAAAAACCGCCTTTAAACTGATTCAAATAATCAGCCAGCCAGGCTCTGGCTTCAATATCAAGATAATTGGTAGGCTCATCAAGAAGGAGGATATCCGGCCGCTCAAGCAAGACTTTGGCCAAGGCAATACGCATTTGCCATCCCCCTGAAAAGGTATTAATGGGTTTGTGAAAATCCTCATGAAGAAAACCCAAACCTTGTAAAACAATTTCCATGGCCTCTTTACGGTCATAGTAATGGCTGTCGGCAATGCTGTCCTGATAATAGCGGTATTCTTCGAGTAATTCCCCGGTTTCACAGGAGCCTTCAGAAATCCTGCTTAATTTGCTTTCAAGATCTCTCAGCTTTTCAATCATGGGCTGAAATTCCCTGTAAGCCAGTTCCACTTCCTCCCATAAATTCTGGCCCGAGAAAGTAACACCGCTTTGGGGTAAATAGGAAATACGTGTGTTTTTTGCAGGCGATACCTGGCCGGAATCCGGTTCAGCCTCACCAGCTATGATTTTCATCAAAGATGATTTCCCACTCCCGTTGGCGCCGGTCAGAGCGACCCTGTCGCCTCGGTCCAGATGGAAATTGACCGCGTCAAATATCACCCTTTCACCGAAAGAAAGGGCTATGGAATTAAGCTGAACACCCGGCATCAGGTTGATCCGAAAAAGAAAAAGATAATAAGAGGATCAGAGGGTTCTCTCTGAACCAGTAAATCTTCGATGATGCTATTATCAATATAATAGAGTTGAATTCCTTCATCGGAAAGCTTGTAAAGAAAATTAATACCGCTTTCGTCAGTAAGATTACTGAACAGGAAGCTGATTATGCCGTCGTATTTTTGGGCCAGCTTTCTGGATAAATGATATTTAAAATCAATGTGCCCGTAACCGGAAGCGTTTGAAGGGATGGCTCCGGGTGAGAGCTTGTTGTAACCGGACCATCGGAAACCCCAATCTTCATTCAGAATAATCCGGCCATAGGCTGATGAACTCAGACTATTCCCTCGCTTATAAATTAATTCAAAAATATTTTTTCGCCGCAGGGTTTCCTTTTCAATCAGTTCTTCAATATCAGTTTGGTCATCAATTAAGACGTAAACCATGCTGGATTGGGAACCGTTTACCTTGTACTGCACTGTAATACGATTCTCGCTGATAAAACTGACACGTAAATCAGTATCCTGAAACGAATAAACCCCCTGGCTGACTCGCAGTATTTTAGAGTAGTTGAATGTGTGTTTTGTCTTGGATGATTGTATTGTCACCTGTTTAAGCGAGTGGTCGCAAAAAAAGCCGACCTGGGCTTTGAAATAATCAAGGTCATAGCGCCCCTGATTAATCATGTTTTTAAAATAGAGGGGCCGCCAGGGGTTTTGCAGAATCTTGTTCAAGGTATCATCATTTGAAACATCCTGAAGAGCCTTGTTGATCGATTCCTCCAGATTGCCTTGTACCTCGATTATTTTCAATCGTTCGCCGAAACAAAAACCCTTAGCGCCTAACTCGGAATATTCGCCCTTGTCGTCAATCCCCATATAAGACACGAGCACTTCGTACCAGTAATTTTGCATTCCGCTGATTTCAACTGCCTCCTCGGAGCGACCTATGATTTTCAGCGCCTGACCTTCCACGGGTGTGGTAATAATTTTCACGGTACCAGAGTTTGAAGCCTCTTCCCGTACAGGGGGAACCCCGTCTATCTCGCACACACCATAGAGGTTTTCAAATGCTTTGTAAGCTTCTTGAAAGGCTATGGCCTCTTTTTCGCTGTTGAATTTTTCCACACGCCATAAATCAAGCTCATAATCCTGTCTGGCAATATCATCCCAGAGCATATAGATTTTGCGTAATTTGGACTCAGCCTTGATTGGTAAAATCACATTGTTTTTAAGCCCGCTGCCTTCAGGGGCCCACAGTACAACACCATAACCTTCGTAACTCTTGCCGCAGGAAAAGCCGAGGGCGATAATGGCAAGGGTTCCTATCACCATTATGAAATGGACGCATTTGAAAAAATCGGTTTTAATCATATTGAAATAAAATAATACATATTTAGCGCTTATTGTCAACCGGAAGCAGGAAGTCGCGCGCTTGGGGCCTTGTTCTTTAAGATTAAAGATGATAGGGCCTTTCCCCTGTGGAGGATTAAAGATAGTCAGAGAAAAAACAGGTTAGTTTTCTTAAGCCCTATCTTTAATCCTCCACAGGGGCCGGGCTTTTACGCTGCTTCGCCTCTCGGCTCCGACCCCTTTTTCCGCGTTTATCGCGGAAAAAGGGTTTTCGCCCGGATTTTGAAAAATCCGGGCTCACAGCTCCAATCCCTAAGGCGAATCCGGGCTATCGACCGACTGAGCTCTTTGTGGTATCCCTTTATAGCTGTTTTGAAGCACTTCGTTCATCAGCTTAAAGAGTAAACCCGAAAATATAAAATTGGGCTCTTGACAGTTTTGATTTGAAATCCTATTTTTTCATATATTCCTGAGGCGATTGCGGAACAGGGGTTTTGCAATCATTTTAAAAATCGTGAAAATATTATTTCATTGAAGTGCTTGCAAAATTGAGACTTTATAGAAGAATGGCTATTACGAAAAAGTTATCTTATTACCGGGCAATAAGATGTATTTTGTTGTATTCGGCAAGTTGCTGAGATCAATTTTGTAATTTGTTTCATTCTTCTTTAATATGTAAATAATCTTTCGCGATCTGCTGAATGCAAATTTTATGATGGTATTCAGTTCTTATGTCCGGAACTCAGGGTAAAAACCAAAACAAGAGGTGATGTTCATGTCTGAAAATCAAATTCTGCCTGTTGATCAAGCGCTGCCAACCAAGCTCTATATTATGCCGATTCAGGGCAAACCGATTTTCCCCGGGATCTTCACACCCATCATGATTCATAATTCACAGGATGTGGATTTGGCCAACCGGGCCATGGAAGACCATAATTTCATGGGGCTGATTCTGGTAAAAAACGAGGATTTGGCAGGCGATCATTTACCTGAAGCCTCTGATTTGTATCAGGTGGGTTCGGTTGTCAAAATTGTCAAGAAACTCAATCTGCCTGATGGCGGAATGAATCTTTTTATCTCAACGATAAAGCGTTTTCGTATTAAAAAGGTTATCAGTAATCAATATCCCATTACCGCGGCGGTTCAATATATTGACGAGCCTGAAGACAATTCCGCTGAAGTCAAGGCTTTGACCCGGGCTCTTATTTCCGAGATGAAGCAGCTTTCCGAGAACAATCCGCTTTTTTCCGAAGAAATGCGCCTAAATATGGTGAACATCGATCATCCCGGGAAAATTGCCGATTTTATTGTATCCATTCTGAATATTGATCGCAAGGAACAACAGAATGTTCTTGAGACCATCGATCTGCGTTCGCGTATGGAGACTGTTCTATTGTTTATCAAAAAGGAGCAGGAGCTGCTTCAAATTCAGAAAAAAATCCAGAAACAGATTGATGAAAAGATATCCAAGAGCCAGCGGGAGTATTTTTTAAAGGAACAGCTCAAAGCCATTAAAGAAGAGTTGGGCATGACCGTTGATGCCAAAAGCAAGGAGTACCAGACCTTCAAGGACATTCTTGACAAGCTCGACTTAAAAGGCGAGGTTAAGGAAAAGGTCGATGAAGAACTGGATAAATTCAGGCTTATGGATCCAGGCTCTTCAGAGTTTATTGTGACCCGTAACTACCTGGATTTGATTTGTCATCTGCCCTGGGGCAAGGCAGAAATCATCGAGACCGGGCTCGACGCGGCTCAGGCTGTGCTCGACAAGGACCATTTTGGTCTTGAAGATGTAAAAACCCGGATTATCGAATATTTGGCTGTGCGTTCCTTGAAAAAGGATTCCAAGGGCTCTATCATTTGCCTGGTTGGGCCTCCGGGTGTGGGTAAAACCTCGGTGGGAAAATCCATCGCCAGGGCACTGGGAAAGGAATTCTTTCGCTTTTCCGTGGGCGGTATGCGCGATGAAGCGGAAATCAAAGGGCACAGACGTACCTATGTGGGTGCCATGTCGGGAAAGATCATTCAGGGGCTTAAAATAGTGAAAAAGCCAGACCCTGTTTTCATGATCGATGAGATCGACAAACTGGGCGCCTCTTATCAGGGTGACCCTTCAAGCGCTTTGCTTGAGGTTCTGGACCCTGAACAAAATGTTTCCTTTAGGGATCATTATCTGGATCTTCCTTTTGATATTTCCAATATTCTGTTTATCACAACAGCCAATACATTGGACACCATTCCCGGGCCTTTGCTGGACAGAATGGAGGTGATCCGACTTAGCGGTTATATTAATGATGAAAAAGTGGCCATAGCCAAGAAATACCTTATTCCCAAATCCCTTGAAGAGCATGGACTTGGAAAAAACGCGGTTAAATACGATAAGGCTGCCTTGCTTGCCATTGCCGAGGGTTATGCCCGTGAGGCTGGTTTGCGAAATTTCGAGAAGTATCTGGACACCATTCACAGGAAAATAGCTAAATCAGTGCTTTTAAACGAAGTGAAATTACCTGTGTCCATCAAGGAAACTGACTTGATCAGCTATTTGAAACAGCCTGTTTTTAACGATTCCGATATCAAGCGTGTTTCAAAAGCGGGAATGGCAATTGGTCTGGCTTGGACTTCCCTGGGCGGAGCAACCCTGACCATTGAGGCTGTTGCCATTAAGGGCCGGGAAGGCTTTAAGCTGACCGGCCAGATGGGAGAGGTTATGCAGGAATCGGCTAATATTGCTTATACCTATGTGCGTCAGATTGCTGAAAAATATGGTGTGGGCCGAGATTTTTTTGAAAATCACATGATTCATTTGCATATTCCAGCTGGTGCTACCCCCAAAGACGGGCCCAGCGCGGGTATTACCATGGCCAGCTGTCTTTTGTCCCTGGTCACATCTAAAATGCTCAGAAAAAACCTGGCCATGACCGGGGAACTTTCTCTGGTAGGCAGTGTTCTGCCAATTGGAGGATTAAAAGAAAAAACCATCGCGGCAAAAAGGAATAAAATAAAGGAAATCATTATTCCTCATCAAAATCTCAAAGACCTGGAAGAAATTCCTGATCACATTAAAAAAGGAATACAATTCCATGCTCTTAAAACTATGGAGGAGGTTGTTGAAAAAATATTTTGAAGAAACCAATATTGTTTATATTACTGATTCTGCCCCTGATTGGCTGTTACGGAAAAAAAGTGCACTCTGATTTTAATTTATCCATATACCAGTTTGAGGAAATGATTTCGCCTCTGCCCGAAGAAGTCAGATCGCTTATAATGGCGAATCCGGAAATTTTTATGGAAAAACTCAGCCTGGCTATGGCCGGTCCTGAAGAATTGCTGTGGCTTGTTGATAAAGATCAGGGCTTGAACCCCGATTACGCGCCCGATGATCTGGAGGAAATTTCTTTTTACGGGATTACCGGGACCCGCGATAATATGAAGCTGCGGAAAATCATTATTTCTCCTCTCCTGTCTCTTTTTCAAAGCGCTTCGCAGATGGGTTATCATCTTGTGGTCGGGTCAGCTTACCGCTCTTATTCCAATCAGCAGGCACTTTATCAGTATTGGGTCGAGTTTCTGGGGCAGGAACAGGCTGACCGGGAATCGGCGCGTCCCGGTCATTCTCAGCATCAACTGGGGACAACTTTAGATTTTAGCCCCATAGAGGAGCGTTTTGGTGAGCTGCCCGAGGGGAAGTGGTTGATGGCAAATGCCTGGAAATTCGGTTTTTCCATGTCCTATCCAAGTGGTATGGAAGAAAAAACCGGCTATATTTATGAGCCTTGGCATTATCGCTATATGGGTGTAGCGGCAGCGGATCTGGTTCAGAATTTTTTTCAGGGAAATCAGCAGCTCTTTCTTGAGTTTTTTCAGCTGCGCTCGGCTTTTTTAAAACCCCTTTGGCTGGGAAAACAGCCGCCCCATTGATAGGGCTGCACTTGAATCTATTTGGTGAGTAAATTGTGAGCTTCTGTTTTTATGCGTTAGGGATAGAAACGGCAGGAAATGTTTTTTTCAAAAAACATTTCCTGAAGCTTTGTTGCGCGATTATTACGCGCAACAAAGCTTCGAAGCGGAGCGGAGCCGTGAATAGCCCGGGCGCCATGAAGCGGAGCGGAATGGGGTAACGCCCTTGAAAAAAATTAAGTTAAGCTAAATCCAAAAAAAAATTTACAAATCCTTTTTCCTGTATTATATTAATAATGTGATTCAGCTTTTTGCGCCGGCAATGGGGTTTATCTGTGCTGTCCTGTTTGACCGGGGAAATGAATGGAATCATGGGACATTCTAAAAAAGTAAAATGAACAGAAATATTGAAATTTTTTGCAAGGAAACGGATAGGCCTATGGAAAACCGGCGAAAGCATATGCGTATTGAATGCCTTTTTAAGGTAAAATCTTCTGTGCAGGACCAGGAGCATCATGGAGAAACAGTTCCTGTGGTTGCCAAAGATATGAGCGAGGGGGGGCTTTGTGTGCTAAGTGATGTTCCCTTGCCTGAGCATGCCTTAATTTTTCGCTTTATTCTACCAGCTGATGATTCCCAGCTTGATGTAAATGGTTACGTGGTGTGGTCCCGGGAGCTTCATGATGATTTTGGTAAATTTGAAAGCGGTGTAAAATTCACTCCCGAGAATAACCAGGCCAGAGAAGCAATTCGTTTTTTACTCAAGCAATTCTGATTTTGCCGTGGAATGTGGGCGGCAATGCTTTTTCACCAAGCATCTTGCGGTGAATTCTGTTAATTGCTTTATATTATTTTAATTTAAGTTGTTTTAACCCGAATTCGGGCAAATGGTCTAGTTGCCTTTAATGTTTCCCGAAAATTCAAGAGCCGACTTCCTTTGAGTGGAAAGCAGGGGGAGCTCCCGGAATGGCTGAATGCGGGTATTCATGCTTTTGTTTTCAAAAAAAAACTGCTATAATCGTATTTGTAAAAATTCCTGTAATAAGATAAAAGGTCGAAATAATGAAAAATAGATGGCTAGTTTTTATTTCCTGTTTACTGCTGTTGAATTTTTTTCCTGCTTTTTCACAAACAAACCTTCTGGGCGATGCCAATCGTGATGGACGGGTTAATATCGTGGATGCCCTTTTGGTGGCCCAGTTTTATATAGGGCTCATGCCCTCTGGTTTTATTCAAGAAGCAGTTGATGTTGATTATAATTGCAGCATAAATATCGTGGATGCCCTCTTAATCGCCCAATATTATGTGGGTTTGATTAAGGAGTTTCCTGGAAATGGCTTGATTTACAGTTTTACAGGAAATTTAAACAATGGGCTGATCAATGGGGTTCCTGTCAATTATGGTACCATTTCTAAGTATTCCAATGGTGTTGTGACCATTAGTTTTGATGGAGGCCCTGGTTTTGAATGGGTCTGGCTTTACAGTCCTGAGCACAAGGCCATGGTCAAGGGGGAGGGGACTGTCTGGACAGCTGACCTGGGTTCTTATTCAGAAGGACTGAGTCTGGAATACTATTTTGTTGTCAGAAAAAACGGGTTTGAAGCCAATAATAATGACCAGCCCCATCGCCTGGTTGTAAGCTCTTCGGCCAATGGGAATTCCGGGGGATGTACCGAACTTCCGGAAAAGAGCCCGGCTCCGGGTGAATGGAGGATTGTCTGGGAAGATAATTTTGATGGCAGCAACAGGCCTGATCAGGCAAACTGGAACTATCATGTTGGAAACGGATACAACCGGGGTTCAGGAGGGTTTGGCGGCTGGGGTAATGGCGAATGGGAATGGTATCGGCCCGAAAATGCCTATCAGCATGATGGCAAACTGGTTATAAGGGCTGATTATCTTAATAGTCCTGTTTCCATTGCCAATCGCGATTGGTTCCAATTTTCTTCGAGGATTACCACCCAAGGCAAACATGCCTGGAAATACGGTCGTTTTGAAGCGCTCATTGCCCTTCCAAGTGCTGCCGGGACCTGGCCGGCCTTCTGGATGTTGGGAGAATCCTGTGATGCTTCCTTTATAGATGAATATAACCCTCCCATGGATTATTATGATGATATGGCGGGTAATTGGTCGAGCTGCGGGGAAATCGATATTATGGAGCACCGGAATAGCGAAAACCTTGTGGTGCATAATCTATTCTGGGACACCCGCATTGGGCTTTTTCCCTGGGAGGATGGCTTAACCCATTTTGACCCGAGAGAGAATGTACCTGTTGACGATGTAACCCTTTTTCATCTTTATACCATCGAATGGAATGAGAAGGATATCCGCTGGTATGTGGATCGTGAAACCCATCAGGAGCCCACAAAAATAATGAATATCACAGCTGATAACATGGAAGAATATCATAAGCCCTTTTTTCTGATTTTCAATCTGGCTCTGCAAGGCGGCTTTACGGGGCCAACAGATCCAGTGACCTCTGACTTTCCACTGTATATGTACATTGATTATGTCCGGGTGTGGCAGAAGAATTAGTTGTAGAGGCCTTTTTTGTCATTATGTTTTAAGAGAATTTTGGGCGTTGCCTTCCTCCGCCATGCTGCGTCAGGCCCGAGCTTTCCGTTACTCCGGCTTTGCCTGCGAAGGTTTTCGCGCGGAAAAAATCCGCGCGAAAACGCTTTAGCAAGCGGTTTTTTAAAAAACCGCTTGCTATAACTCCAATCTCTAACGCTTAAAGTCGAGAGGCCAGTGGGGTGGCCAGGAGAGTAAATTCTGCTAAAAAACGATTGCCCCTGTTTTATTGTTAAATAAAGTGATTTAATAAAGCAATCATGTATTCTTGTAAGGATTTGACCTGTGTTGTTTATGGTCTTAATGGCCTATGGGGTGGAGCGTTAAAATAGCTGATTCACATAGTTATATATATCATGTTATAATAACCGAAAATAATGAAAATAAAGTTTTATGGAGGAAATCGTGATAAATAAAAAAAATTTCTTGGTTCTTTTACTTCTTGCGGGAATGTTGATATCCCTATTTGGTGCTCCCTACGGAGACCTGCAGATTGTAAACAATACATTAAGTGATGTTAACGGCAAAGCCATACAGCTCAAGGGATGGAGTCAGCTAGATCTAATGCAAGCTGATACAGCCTGGGTTCCCGGTTCAACCATTCCCAATCTTAAGGCTTTATGTCCCAACCTTAATGCTGTGCGCCTGGCCATGTATACAGAAGAATTCGGTTTTGGCTATATGGAGCAAAATGCTTCTGGTAAGGAAAACTACAGAAACAGGATCAAGGCCCTGATTAATGATGCCATCGCTGCCAATATTTACGTTGTGGTTGACTGGCATATTCTGAATGACAAGGATCCCTGGAGCAATAATTACTATAATGAATCACGCGCTTTTTTTGAAGATATTGCTCAAACTTTCAGTGATTCAGATAATATACTTTTTGAACTTTGTAATGAACCTAAACAGGTTAGTTTTACAGGAACCATCAAACCCTATGCTGAACATGTTTTGGCGGGAATAAGGAAATATTCTGACAATATTGTTATTGTCGGGACACCTACCTGGAGCCAGGATATAGATCAGGTTGTGGGAAATAAGATTTCATCCAACCTAGGCCGTGGTGTGATGTATGCCCTGCATTTTTATGCTGCTACCCATTACCAGTGGCTGCGGGATAAGGGACAAAATGCCCTGAACGGCGGTGTCCCGGTGATGCTTTCTGAATGGGGAACTGTATCCGCGTCGGGCGATGGTTCAATCGATCTTGGCAATTCAGGCACCTGGATGGATTGGGCGGACCAGCACAATATTTCCTGGTTCAACTGGTCCTGGAGTGTACGCCGGGAATCATCAGCTTCGATCAGTAATGGCAGCCTTTCCGGTCCCTGGTCGTCGGGGAATCTGAGTCAGTCTGGCCAATGGGTCCTTAACCGGCTTAATTCCTGGAATACTCCGCCTCCTGTTGTTAATGAAACACCGACTCCCTATGTTGAGCCGCCGACACCCACTCCTACAGCTACGGCCTATGTGAACAACTGCCAGGGTGATGTTAATCGAAATGGCACTGTGGATATTGTCGATGCATTGCAAATTGCCCGTTATTATGTTGGTTTGATTCAGCCGGAAGAGATCGATCTGAATTGCGCCAATGTTAATTGTGACGGCAACATCAATATTGTTGATGCTTTGCTCATCGCCCAATATTATGTTGGCTTGATCAATGGTTTTTGCTAAACCATGCTTTTTTTAAAGCTTCAGCCCGGTGTAAACCGGGCTTTTTTTTGTGCGCCCGGCAGAGCAGTTCAGCCCTGTCTGAAACAGTCTGAGAAATCCCAGTTTACGCGATAAAAAAATTATTTAGTATCTGCTAACAAAAAGGTTTAGTCGCCATTTTCATGGTTATTGCGGAATTTTTGTTTTGCAATAATCTTAATTACTAATAAAATAATAAATTAGCTAAATTTATCCCTTGATCCATCACTGGGTTCCAACTATATTTATCCCATGAAAAAACTGTTCATTTCAATAATCAGCTTCATTTTCATGGTTTCCTGTACAGGTTGTTATGTTCTTGGCCAGGCCATGCCCTATTTGTCCCAGAGGGGCGGGGCAAAGGACATCGGGAAAATGCTGAATGAACCTGGGCTGGATGAAAAAACCAGGAATTTTCTGGATTTGGTTTTGGATATTAAATCCTTTGCTTCAAGAATCGGCTTGAAGGTGGACCAGAACTATCTTCATTATAAAAAACTGGACAAGGATTATCTGGCTGTGGTGGTATCGGCCTGTTCTCCTTTTTCCTTTGAGCCTTTTATGTGGGACTATCCTTTTTTGGGGAAAATGCCTTACAAAGGTTTTATAAAGGAGGACGGGGTCAAGGCTGAGGTGGAGGCGCTGAAAAAAAAGGGGCTTGATGTTTTTGTTCGTAAGGTCCAGGCATTTTCCAGTTTGGGCTTTTTCAAGGATCCCCTTTATTCCTTCATGGCTGAGTATTCGGTGTATGATCTGGCAGATTTGTTGATGCACGAGCAGACCCATGCCACCATTTATGTGAGTAACCAGTCTCAGTTTAATGAAGAACTGGCCACTTTTGTGGGAAAGAAAGCGGCTGAAAGCTTTGTGATTTTCCGCTATGGAAAAGAGAGCAAGGAGTATAAGGATATTGCCCTGAACAAGCAGGATTCCGAGGCTTTTCGTAAACTTATACTTGGGTTAAAAGCCGGTTTGGAAAAGCTCTATTCCGGGGATAGGGATGAAGCGGACATGACAATGGCAAAAAAGAGGATGTTTGATGAGTTTAAAGCAGATTTGGAAGCTCATTATGACCAGTATTTTGTGACTGAAAATTATAAAGGCCTTGCTTCTCTTGAATTGAATAATGCTTATTTGAGTTTGTTCAGCACTTATCATCAGGACAGTGAAATTTATGAGGAGCTTTTTAATAAGTTCGACAAGGATTTACCGGCCTTTATTACTCGGGTGTTGACTTTAAAAAACAGTAAGGACCCGAAAGGCGAGATTCGTGGTTGGTTGAAGGGGTAAGGGAAAGGCTCTTCGGGGTTGGTTTTCCTGTTTTGATTGGTCAGCGTGCGTTAGGGATTGGAGCGAGGGAAGTCTGTTTTTTCAAAAACAGACTTCCAAAGCGTTTTTGTCCGGATAATTTCCGGATAAAAACCTTCGGAGCGCGAGCGGAGTCGCGGAAAGCCCGGCCGGGTCACAGCCTGCTTTGTTCTGGGCTGGTCGTTTTAAAATTCATGGCTGTGGTCCGGCAACGCCCAAAATATTTTGATCATTCATGAAAATTTTCACAATTTTCCGCCTCATGTGGTATAGGCTTGACAGTACAGCTTAATTTATGCTATTTGAATATAAACTCGATTGGGAAAAATAAATAAAAGTTGCCAGAAATTAAAGGCCTCGACATCATAACCATTCATTATTTTTAATTTCTTTTAGCAGTAAAGTATTCCGAGGAGGAAATATGGGAATAGTTGATGATAAGATCAGAGAACTGAGGAAAAGACAGGTCAAGATTCAGAAAATGGGGGGGGACGAGCAGGTCGAAAAGCAGCATGCTTTGGGTAAATTGACTGCCCGTGAACGAATCCGGCTGTTTTTTGACAAGAATTCCTTTCGCGAAATCGATATGTTTGTTCAGCATCGTTCCACTGATTTTGGTATGGATACCAAGGAGATTCCTTCTGATGGTATTATCACAGGCCACGGCACAGTGAAGGGCCGACCTGTTTTTGCCTATTTTCAGGATTTTACGGCCCGTGGCGGTTCTTTGGGGCAAATGCACGCCCACAAAATCTGCAAAATCATGGACCTGGCCATGAAAGCTGGCGCACCTTGTATTGGTTTTAATGATTCCGGCGGAGCCCGTATTCAGGAGGGGGTCGATGCCCTTTATGGTTATGGTTCCATTTTTTTCCGAAACAGCCGGGCTTCGGGTGTGATTCCCCAGATTTCAGCGATCATGGGGCCTTGCGCCGGCGGTGCTGTTTATTCTCCTGCCATGACAGACTTTGTTTTCATGGTCAAGAATTCATCCTACATGTATATTACGGGCCCCCAGGTTATTAAGGCGGTTACCGGTGAAGAGACCACCCACGATTCTCTGGGCGGTGCCATGACTCATAACAGTAAATCCGGCTGTGCCCATTTTGCCTGTGAGAATGATGAAGATATTATTGAAAATGTGAAGAAGCTTCTCTCTTATCTGCCGAATAATAACATGGAGGATCCGCCGGTTTTCAAGACCAAGGATAATCCTCATCGTGTTGTTCACGAGCTGGATCGCATTATTCCTGATTCGCCCCGCGCGGCTTATGATATGATGGAAGTGATTCGTCTGATTGTTGATGATGGTGATTTTTTTGAGCCTCATCAGTACTTTGCCCAGAATATGATTATCGGTTTTGCCCGCTTGAATGGCCGCACTGTTGGTATTATTGCCAATCAGCCTCAGGTTTTGGCTGGTTGTCTTGATATTAATGCCTCTGACAAGGCCAGCCGTTTTATACGTTTCTGTGACAGCTTTAATATCCCCCTGATTTCTTTTGTGGATGTTCCCGGTTATTTGCCTGGTACGGACCAGGAATGGGGCGGGGTGATTCGCCATGGTGCCAAATTGCTTTGGTCCTATTCTGAAGCCACTGTGCCCAAGTTAACGGTGATTACCCGAAAATGCTATGGTGGTGCTTATATTGCCATGAGTTCTTCTCATTTGGGGGCGGACATGGTTTTTGCCTGGCCAACAGCTGAAATCGCGGTTATGGGTGCCGAAGGCGCGGTAAATATTATTTATCGCGGTGAAATCTCTGAAGCAGCTGATCCCAAGGCTAAGCGCAAGGAATTGATTGATGAATACGAAGAAAAGCTCTTGAATCCCTATGTCGCGGCCAGCCGTGGTTATATCGACGCGGTGATACGGCCTTCTGATACCAGAACCCGTTTGGTGGATGCCCTGGAAATTATGTCGACCAAGAGTGAAGTGCTCCCACCCAAGAAACACGGTAACATTCCTGTATAAGGGAGGCAAAAATGGAAACAGATAAAAAAAAGATCGCCGCTTTGGCTGGTGTTTATTACTATTTACAGGCTCAGGGGGAGATGTCTCATCAGGAGCCCTATGAAGCCAATGTTCCAACACCCTGGGCCATGAACGGCCGACAGTCCATTATGCAGATGAGGGGTTTTGTTCAGCGGAGGGTATTGCGCCGTTAGGCAAATAATTAATTCTTTTTTAGATTTTACATAGATGCTTGGGGTTTTGGCATGGCAAATGTGATGACAAAATCCGCGAAAATTACGAATAAGTCGATTTATTACAGGCTGATAAATGGCGTTTTAGTGTTAATGAGCTAAAATTGATGTCAGAAATTTTGCAATCAGCTTTATTATTTTGAAGTTTTGGAGGAGAAAATGAAATTGGATAATCATGGCAAGGTTGAATTAACTACGATGAATTATGATAAAAAACGGCCGGCGGCCAAAAATCCTATTAAGATTCAGGATTTGACTTTCCGCGACGGCCACCAGTCCCTGTTTGCCACTCGCGGCCGGACAGAGGATCTTTTGCATATTGCAGAAGAAATGGACAAGGTCGGTTTTTTTGCGATGGAAACCTGGGGTGGGGCCACATTTGACACCATGCACCGCTTTTTGGCTGAAGACCCCTGGGACAGAATCAGGACCTTGAAAAAACATATTAAAAAAACACCCTTTTCCATGTTGCTTCGCGGACAAAACCTGGTGGGTTACCGCAACTATGCCGACGATGTGGTTGAGGCCTTTGTTCAAAGGGCTTGTGATAATGGCATGGATATTTTTCGTGTTTTTGACGCATTGAATGATTTCAGGAATTTCGCGACCTGCGTGAAGATTATTCAGAAAAACAAAAAGCATTTTCAGGGAACCATTTGCTACTCATTAACCGAACCCCGCATGGGCGGTGATGTGTATAATCTTGACTATTATCTGGAAAAAGCCAAGCAGCTGGAAGAAATGGGCGCTGACTCGATCTGTATCAAGGATATGGCTGGGCTCATTTCTCCTTACGATGCCTATAACCTGATTAAAGCCTTAAAAGAAGCGGTGAGCATGCCGATTCATCTTCATACTCACTTTACTTCAGGAATGGGCGACCTGGTTCTTTTCAAAGCCATCGAGGCGGGCGTTGATATTATTGATACCTGTTTATCGCCTTTTGCCTATCGGACCTCCCACCCGGCTATTGAGCCTCTTGTTGTTACCCTTCTTGGTACCAACCGGGACACGGGTTTTGATGTGACCGAGCTGGCGGATATCAGCGAAAAGCTCGAAAAAATCGTGCCTAAATACAGGCACCTTATGGATGATACCAAACTCTCTGTTATCGATACCAATGTTTTGCTTCATCAGACTCCCGGCGGAATGCTCAGTAACCTGGTGAATCAGCTTCGCCAGATGGGCGCCTTGGACCGTTTGCAGGATGTGTTCAAGGAATTGCCGCGTGTTCGAAAAGACCTTGGACAGGTGCCGTTGGTAACACCGACCAGCCAGATTGTGGGTATCCAGACAGTAAATAATGTTCTTTTTGACAAAGAGGGCCAACGCTACAGCAAAATCACCGAGCAGGTTAAAGGCCTTTGTTTCGGGCTTTACGGCCAGACTCCGAAGCCTATCAATCCTGAGGTCCAGAAAAAGGCCCTGGAAGGTTATGAAAGAGGCACCACGCCCATTACTGTGCGCCCCGGTGAAGTACTTGAGCCGGAACTGGAAAAATCCAAGGCTGAGATCGGCGATTTAGCCAAGGATATGGATGATCTTCTGATCTATACCTTGTTCCCTACAACCGGTAAGAAATTCCTTAAATGGAAATATGGTTTGGAACCCATTCCTGAAGAAGTTAAGCCTAAAACCATCGAACAGGTTGAAGAAGAAAACAAGCTGATTCAATTGGCCCTGGCCGGCAAACTCTCTGAAAAATCCGGCAAAGAAGCGCCTCCCAAACCAGAAGGCATTAAGTCTTTTGATGTTTATGTTGACGGTGAATACTTCAAGGTGGAGGTGAATGATCCTGATGGCGGTGTCTCTTATTCCGCCCCAAGGGTTGTAAAACAAGCTCCAGTGAGTCAGCCAGCAGCAGCTGCTGCTCCGAAAAAGCAGACCGTGAAGGCTGCTACCGCGGTTGCCAATGGCACAGCCATTAACGCGCCTATGCCTGGCATGATCATTAGCTATGAGAAAAAAGTCGGTGACAAGGTTAAGGCGGGTGATACTGTTTTGATTCTTGAAGCCATGAAAATGAATAACAACATTGAAGCGCCCTGTGATGGTGAGATCAAGGAAATTCCCTTTGATAACGGCGATTCAGTGGCCAAGGATGATATTCTGGCTGTTATCGGTTAATCAATTTAAAATGAATTCTGTGCTGCTTCCTGGTAATCGGGGAGCAGCTTTTTTTTTATTTTTATAAGGAGGACTTGTTTTACGGGGCCTTTCCTGATAACTTTGACTATTGGAAAATTTTTCTGGGAAATAAATGCTGATTGGAGAATCGATGATGGCTTTTGAGAATATATTATTTGCTTTCGGGCTGACTCTTTTTGCCGGGCTTTCCACAGGCATTGGCAGTTTGATGTCCTTTTTTTCTAAGAAATTTAATCCGGCTTTTTTATGCGGTGCTTTAGGTTTTTCAGCTGGAGTCATGATTTATGTTTCCTTTGTTGAAATCTTTTTGAAAGCCCGGGTTTCATTGGCTGAGGTTTTTGGTGAAAAGATGGGTTATATTGTCACAACCCTCGCGTTTTTCATCGGTATTGCTCTTATTGCCTTGATTGATAAATTGGTTCCCTCCTTTGAGAATCCCCATGAAATAAAGAATATGGATAAAAGCAATTATTCTGATTCCGCCCAAGGTAAGCAAAAACTCCTTCGTATGGGTTTGTTTTCTGCCCTGGCCATTGCCATACATAATTTTCCTGAAGGTCTGGCTACTTTTATGGGAGGGCTCAATGACCCGAGCCTGGGAATCAGTATTGCCATCGCCATCGCAATCCATAATATCCCTGAGGGGATTGCCGTTTCTGTTCCTATTTACTATGCCACACAGAGTAGAAAAAAGGCTTTCTGGTTTTCCTTTTTATCGGGTTTGGCAGAGCCGCTAGGCGCCATTATCGGTTATTTTATATTAAGCTTTGTTTTCAATGAAAGCACCTTTGGTCTTATTTTCGCGGGTGTGGCGGGAATCATGGTTTACATTTCCTTGGACGAGCTTCTGCCAACTGCCGAGGAATTCGGCAAACATCATATTGCTATCGGGGGTTTGATTGCCGGTATGCTGGTGATGGCTGTGAGTCTTTTATTGTTTTCATGAAAATAAAGCAGTGAAATCGCGAAAAAAACGAGGTTCTCAAAAAAAGATGGCGTGTTTATTGTCTTTGAACTCGTATAACAAAATGCTATGTCTTTTATTATCTTAAAACCCTGGGCTTTGCTGCAATGCTTGCATTATTAGCTTGATCCTTGGATAGTTTATAGTATATTTAGTTTTTAAAGAAAGGCAATTATGAATATAAAAGAGATTTTGGGTAAATTGACCATAGAAGAAAAGGCAAGCCTTTGTTCGGGTCGGAATTTCTGGCTTTCCAATGAAATACCACGTTTGGGAATTCCCTCGTTGCGAATGAATGACGGCCCTCACGGGATGCGCGTTTTAAAAGATCAGTCCCACCTCTGGGTTCATGGTACGGTCAAGGCCATTTGTTTTCCAACAGCCTCTGCTCTGGCAGCCAGCTGGAACCGTGATTTGGTTCAGCGTGTGGGACAAGCTCTATCAGAAGAAGCAAAAGCCCTGGGCGTGAATATTATTCTGGGGCCGGGAATGAATATCAAGCGGACCCCCTTATGCGGCCGGAATTTTGAGTATTTTTCCGAAGATCCCCTTGTTTCCAGCGAAATGGCCGGAGCCATGGTTAAGGGAATACAGTCAAAGGGTGTGGCTGCCTGCGTTAAACATTATGCCTGCAATAATCAGGAGTACCAGCGTATGACCATCAGCGCTGAGATGGATGAACGCGTTTTGCACGAGCTTTACCTGCGCGGTTTTCAGCAGGTGATTGCCAAATATGAGCCCCAGCTTGTGATGTGCTCCTATAATAAAATTAACGGAACCTGGGCCTCTGAAAACAGTGAGTTGCTGACCGAGATTTTACGCGAAGGCTTTGGTTTTAAGGGGCTGGTTGTTTCCGATTGGGCAGCTGTTGTGAATCCCGAAAAGGCCCTGAAAGCCGGTCTGGATCTGGAAATGCCTGGAACCGGCGGTGTTTCTCAAAAGCGGCTTTTAAAAGCCTATGAAGAAGGCATTGTGACTGAGGCTGAGTTTGACCGGGCCGTTACCCGGCTTTTGAAATTGATCGAAAAAACTCCAGGGGATTGTTCCGCAAGTTTTGATGAAGAGAAGCACCATCAGCTGGCAAAGGAAGCAGCTGGTGAAGCTATTGTTCTTCTTAAGAATAAAAACCAGCTACTGCCACTGGATACCAAGAAATACAAAAATATTGCCGTGATTGGTCGTTTTGCCGTTGAGCCGCGCTATCAGGGCGGGGGAAGCTCCCATGTTGAGGCCTTGAAAGAAGAAAACCTGCTGGATAGCTTGAAGTCCCTGGCGCCTGACTGTAGTTTTTCCTATGAACCGGGTTATTCCCTGAAGGATACCGAGAGCCCGGCTGAAATTGACCAGGCGGTAAAAGCAGCTGAAAAATCCGATTTCACTGTGCTTGTAATCGGCCTTCCTGATTCCTATGAATTTGAAGGATTTGACCGCACTCATATGGATTTGCCGGCTGTTCATAATTTGCTCGTTCAAAAAGTGCTTGAAGTGCAGAAAAACACAGCCATTCTTCTGGTTTGTGGTTCAGCTGTCAGCTTTGGCCCCTGGTTAGATGAGGCTAATGCCATGCTTCTGGGATGGCTGAGCGGACAAGCCGGCGCTGCCGCCATGGCCGAGGTTCTGCTTGGAAAAATCAACCCCTCGGGGAAATTAACAGAAACCTTTGCCCACCATCTGGATCAGACACCGGCTTATCTGAATTATCCTGGTGAAAACGGAAAGGTCCATTATGGCGAAGGCCTTTATGTTGGTTATCGTTATTATGATAAAAAGAAAATCATCCCTGCTTTTTCTTTCGGATATGGTCTGAGTTATACTTGTTTTGAATACAAGGAACTGAAAATCGGCAGTTCTGTATTCAAGCCGGGTCAGAGCTTTGAAGTGAGCTGTGTGATTAAAAACACCGGGCCTGTGAAGGGCAGCGAGGTTGTTCAACTCTATGTGGGGCAGCAGGATATTCAACGACCGGTCAAGGAGCTTCGCGGCTTTGAAAAAATCAGTCTTGAACCAGGTGAGGAAAAAAGGGTCTGTTTTGTGCTGAATGATGAAGCCTTTGAACGCTATCATTGCCAAATCAAGGGCTGGTATGTTCCGGCAGGTGATTATTCCATTCTGATCGGTACTTCTTCGGCTAAAATTCTGCTAAAAGGCCAGGTCAAGGTTGAGGCGCCTGAACTGGACCATGTTTTTGATGTTCAGGATCAGCTATTATTGTTAGCCGGTCATCCTGAAGCAGTGAAAGCCCTGGAAGAATTAACAGCTCATGAATCGATTCAAAGGGTGGTACCGGGATTGACCGTGGAAATGCTGTTGCCCATGCGGGATTTGCCTCTTTATCGCCTGATGGCCCTTTCAGGCGGGCTTTTTACTCCTGAATTGATTGAAACGGCAGTGAAGAAGATGAATGAAAACAAGAAGAGCCGATGATCAAAGTGGGTTGTCTTGTGGATGAGCAGCCTAAAAATTCAAGAGTAGCGCTATCCTGTGGCCTGTGAAATGCTTCTCGGCCAATACCCTGATTGGCTTTAAAAGCCCTGGCCCTTTTTTTGCTGCTTGTATGTTTTGTGATGATCATGACCATGGCTGAGCGCGTAACTGATCAAGGCTCTTGAGGTGTGCCGCGCCAGGGATCGGAGCCGGGCAAGCTTTTTTTTCAAAAAAAGCGCAGCCAACAACATGGCGGCGATAATTTCGCCGCCATGTTGGTCGGAGGCTATGCCGGAGCGGCGGAGAGCCCGACCCGACCCGATCGGTGGAACAGATGCAAGTTTTTTTCATTAACAGCTTAAATTGTTACTTTTCGGATTTCTCAGATTTTAGATACTTCCGGGGCGGGAGGCGCCCATATCAAGAAGAAATCAAACTTCGTGTAACAACGATTCGCTATGGTGTAACACCTTGAAGGCGAGAGGCAGCAGGGCAATGCCCAGAATGACGGGGCTGATCCACTTGAGCGACGGGAGCGGCAGAATCACAATCAACAGCACTGAGAGAATCATCAGAAGGTTTTGATAGGGTTTGATGTGCTTTTCCCGGACCAGGCCGAAGCTCTGGATGATGACCCCTATTGGCAGCAGAAAAATGGGCCAGAAGAATAGGTTTTCGCGCGCAGCTTCGATGGTTTTGTCAAGATGGAGCGCCAGTTCTGTGTTTGGCTCACCCAGGGAATAAAGCAATGCGCGCGCCAGCCAAAAACTGCCCTGATCCATGACCAGAAAAATCGAGCCCATGATGGCGATGATGCCGCCGATAAAGCCATAGTAAAAACCTTGGCCTTTGAGAATCCGGTTGATCGCGATGATGCTCATAAAAGTGAGCGGGGCGGAAAGGCTGATAAAGATATGGCGGAGCAGCTGCAGATTGTCGGGCGATGTGGCCAGTGTTTTGCCTGTTAAAAAACTGCAGGCCTTTTCGTAGGGAAAAACCGCGAAACAGAGAATAACGGGAATGATGAATAAAGCCAGAGCGTAAACCCGGCCTTTGACTCGGCTTCTGATTTTAAGTTTCACTCGCACCCTAATTATAACACAATGTCAAAAAAAAGCTGTTACTTTTTTTGTGAGCCCCCTAAAATTATTTGTTTTTTTATTTTCCCTATTGAGGGAAAGCATAATATTGACTAAGTTAAAGTTGGACCTGCAAAGCCTTGGAAGTATTTTATAACAGGCTAAAAGCAGGGCCAAGCAAAAGGTGGCTGGTAAAATGCTGACAGATGTTATTCTGAGGAGGAACAACGAAGAATCATACTTGTCGCAATTAGCCTTGCTGTGAATATTCGCGCAAACACCTTATTAGCGAAGCAACATGTGTATAATTAATCGAGGGCCTTCACTCTGCTTCGCTTTGTTCAGGATGACAGCGATGAACCTGCTGATTAGTTACATGATTCTTGCAAAACCTCAGTTTTACAAGAGTATATATAATAATCTTTTTTTAGTGTTACTTCATAAGGAGGAGTCATGAAGAGTAAAACCATCAAACACCTGTTGTTTTCGCTGGAAAAGGCCCCGAAGATTCTCAAGGAATTCGCCGGTTCCTTGGATGATGAGGCTCTGGATCGTAAGCGCGGGAGCACTGTCTGGACTCTGCGCGAACATATTTATCATCTGGCAAAAGTTCAGCCTGTGCTTTATAAGCGCCTCGAAACCTTTCGCGACAAGGACCCGGTAGAGATTGCGGCCTATTATCCGGCCAAGGAAGAGACCAAGGAGCAGGACAATGAAAAAGTGGATTTTGCCTCTATTAAAGATGCCCTGAAGGAGTTTAAAACCTGGAGAAAAAAACAGGTGAAAATGGTGAAGGGCTTAAAGCAAAAAGTGTTTGACAAAAAGGCCTCGCACAGTCAGTACACACGCTACGATTTGGGTATTTTGTTGCGCCACATTCTCATGCATGATTACTGGCATATGTATCGCATGGAGGACATCTGGCTTTGTAAGGATGAATTTTTTCAAGCTGAGCCGGAATAGACCTGGGGCATTGCCTTTGAGTTGTTTTTTTTAATGTTTTTTAAACCTTATCTGCTGCCCGGTGCTTTCAGATCGGGCTTTTTGTTACTTTACTGCTGTTTTAAAGGTTTTTCACTGTAGAAACTCAGGCGAAAAACCCTTTGGAAAAGCGTTTTTGAAAAAGTACTTTGCCATGGCTCCTGTCCCTAATGCTTTTCAAGGCAAAACCCGTTTTACCTTGAAAAGCCGGCTTATTTAAATTCGTTTTGGGCGTATTAAGATGAGGAGGATTAGCCTGGTAAGCGGCAGGGCCTCTTGACAAGCCCCTGGGTTAAATTCTATAAAGAAATGCTTATTAAAGGTTTTAACCGGGATCAGCTTGCTTTTCCGGTTAACTAAGAGGGAAACAGGTGAAAAACCTGCGCGGTCCCGCCACTGTATGGGAGTTATCCAATCACTGACCCACATTCCGCGGTGAATTTAGGTAATTTCTTATATTATTTAGAGTCAAGAATTTGCGATTTGCAAAATTGCCTTTTCTATTTCTCTGTAAAATATAAGAAATTACTATTTTATTGTGGAAAGTGGGACTGACAGTTCTTTGCTGTCCGCCACTGAAATTGATTTCGGGAAGGCGATTGGATGAAAAAATCCCGAGCCAGGAGACCTGCCTTTGATAAACCTGATAAGGGTCCACGGTGAATGGGTCCTTGGTGTGGCTTTTTCCTTTTCATGAAAACCCATCCCAAAAAATATCAAGAAACCAAAGGATATGCCATGAAACACTTAATTTATCTGAAATGGGTTTTTCTGTTATCCATAATCGTTGTGTCTGGCTCGCTATTTGCCGGGCCCGGGCTTGCTGAAAATAAAATCATCATTCGAGATTCTCTGGGGCGCGAAGTTGTTTTCGCGAAAAGGCCGCGAACTGTTGTTTCCGGCGCGCCCAGTGTTAGCGAAATTATTTTTGCCTTGGGAAAGGAAGCTGATTTAATTGGTCGAACCGATTATTGCGACTATCCCGAAGATGTGAAGAAAATTGCCAGCATTGGCGGTTTGCAGAATCCCAATATTGAAAAAATCATTCAATTGAATCCTGATGTGGTGATTGTCTCAACACATTTCAAATCAGAACATATTGAACTCCTGGAATCTCTTGGAATAAAGCTGGTTGCTTTTTATAATGATCAATCCTTTGAAGGGGTGCATGAAATAATTGAAAAGATCGCTGCATTATTTGATCTTGAAGCAAAAGGCCGGGAATTGAATGAATCAATACGTTCCGATGTGGCTTGGGTGAAGGATGCTATGGCAAAAACCCGAACCAGGCCGAAGGTTTATTATGTAATCGGTTTCGGACCTTCCGGTGACTTTACCTCAGGCGGCAATACCTTTATTCATCAGCTTCTGGAAATGGCAGGCGGAGAAAATATCGCGGCGGAACTTAAGGGGTGGGCTTTCAGCTTTGAAAAAATTGTGGAAGCTGATCCTGATATCATTATTTGCTCCCAGTTCTGGGGCGCGAAAAAAGACCTTGAAGCTGCTGAAGGCTACAGGGACTTGCGAGCAGTGAAAAATGGGTCTGTTTTTGAAATCGACAACAATATGCTGGACAGGCAAGGGCCCAGAACAGCCAAGGGCTTGATGGCCTTGGTCGAGATCATTCATCCTGAATTATTTTTATCAGAAACGCAATGAAGCGCCTTTCTTCTTTAAAAATCATATACCTGGTTTTATCTTTCGGGCTTTTCGCTATTGCCTTGCTCTCGGTTTGGTTCGGTACTGCTGAAATTTCTTTTGAGGATGTTTTCAAGATTATCGCAAATGCTTTGTTCAGAACAGATATTTTTTCGGTTAACCATACCAGTCAAATTATCGTGTTGCAACTGAGGTTGCCGCGGATGATTTTGGCTTTGCTTTGCGGAGCCTCATTAGGGGTGTCGGGTTCGGTTTTGCAATGTCTTTTCAATAATCCCATGGCTGATCCCTATGTGATGGGTATTTCTTCTGGCGCGGCTTTTGGCGTAACTCTTAGTGTGATTTCCGGCCTGGGGCTGCCTTTTCTGGTCCAGCTTTCGTCTTTTGGCGGCGCATTGCTCAGTGTTGTGCTGGTTCTTGTGCTGTCGGGTATAACAGGGAAGCCAGGACAAAGTCTGGTTATATTGCTGTCAGGTATTGCGGTAAGCCTTTTTTTTTCAGCCTTGACTTCGATGTTCATGTATTTGAACCAGGAGCAGGCTGAAAAAATAATGTTCTGGACCTTCGGTAGTTTGTCGGGTGCTAACTGGACAAAATGTTTTCAGATCGCTGTTTTCGTATTACCGGTGTTAGGGCTTTTGTTTTTTCAGTGGAAGACATTGAACCTTCTGAGCCAGGGGGATGAGGCAGCCCGCTCTCTGGGGATTGATCCCCCTAAGGCAAGGTTATTTTTACTGATACTAACATCGCTTATTACCTCCTTTACGGTTTCTGTTACCGGGATTATCGGATTTGTGGGCTTGATGGTGCCCCATATACTCAGACTGATGATGGGACCCAATCATAAAACTTTGCTGCCCCTTTCAGCCCTGGGAGGGGCCTTGGTCCTGGTTTTGTCCGATTCCATCAGCCGCGTGATTTTGTCTCCCTCGGAAATCCCTGTGGGAATCGTGACATCCTTGATAGGCGCTCCCTATCTTTTCTTAACGATTGCCATGAAACAGAAGGTGAGAATACCATGAGGTCTGGCACTGTTTTTAATTCCTTGCTCGAGGTCCGGGAACTTTCCTGGGCATATAAAAGGGATTTTGCTCTTAATAACATCAGTTTTTCATTATATCCGGCTAATCGAATCGGCATCATTGGTCCTAATGGGGCCGGGAAATCCACTTTGATAAAGGTGCTTCTGAAAATACACAAGCCACCGCTAAACTCGATTTTTATCAAGGGTACGGATATTTGCGGATTAACCCAATCTCGCTTGGCCGGGTATTTATCCTATGTTCCCCAGATCGCAGCTGATCCGGGCCATTTTTCCGTAAAGGAAATAGTGCAAATGGGCCGTTATGTTTACGGCCATTGCGATTCAAGTGAAGATAAGCAAATAGTTGAATCAGCTCTGGGGGCCCTGGAGTTAAGCTTATTGCAAAATCGAAACATAGCAGAGCTTAGTGGCGGAGAATTTCAGCGCGTTCTTTTAGCCAGGGCCTTGGCGCAAAAGACCGAGATTCTTTTGCTGGATGAACCAACTAATCATCTGGATATGGTTCAGCAATTAAGGATACTGAGAACTCTAAAAAAAGAACAGCAAAAAAGAGGGTTCAGCATTTTATCGGTTTTTCATGATATTAATCTGGCTTTGGATTTTTGTACGCATATTCTGGTGATGAAACAGGGGCAACTGATCAGTTTTTCAGAATCCAAGGATTTATTTGAATCTGAAATTCTTGATGATGTTTATCAGTTGAAATTTACCCGGGTCAAAGACAGGGGCTCTCATAGTCAATATTTAATCGCGAGTCTGAGGTAAATATGCATGGCGGAAATCTGAAAACCATTGTCGAAAAATATAATCTGAATGCCCGTGATGTGATTGATTTCAGTGTTAGTGTGAATCCTTTGGGTTTTCCCGGGGAAACCAGAAAAATTATCAGCCAGTGTACGGAAGCTCTTGTGAATTATCCGGATCCCGATTATCGGGAATTTGCTAAAGCAATAGCTGACTATGAAAAAATCTGTGTTTCACAGCTTGTTCCAGGAAACGGAAGTTCCGAACTTCTCTATTTTATATTGGCGGCCCTGGATCTTGATGAGATCCTTATTCCCTCTCCGGCTTATATTGATTATGAAAAATACGCTTGTCAGTTGAGAATTCAAACCCGCTTTGTTGATTTGAACCAGGGGCAATCCTTTGAGCCCGATTTTTTGAAATTACGGGAGCTGTTGAAAAATTCAAGGGCGAAAACAGCTTTGCTCATGGGAGTGCCTAACAATCCAACAGGTGGTGTTCCCGATGAAAATCAACTGAAGCAGTTAATTGAGGATTTTCCGCGGCATTTTTTTATTTTTGATCTGGCTTATTATGATATAAGCGGCCTGGATTTGGCCTTGTTTAAGAATCCTGGGAAATATCAAAATGTGATTTTAATAAAATCCTTAACAAAACTTTTCGCTGTTCCAGGTGTCCGTATGGCTTACGCGTTAATGTGTGAAAAACTTGCCTTGAAGATAAAGGAATCGCTTCCGGTGTGGAATGTCAATTCCTTTGCCGAGCGATTGGGATGCGCCTTCCTTGAAAATCGTGATTATATAAAAAAAACGATTGCTCATATTACTTTTTTGAAAGAAAAGATGAGTTCAGCGTTACAGGAATATAAAGACATCAGCATTATTCCCGGAAAAGCCAATTTTATTTTGTTTCATCTCGACCGTGGCGATCCTGGGGAGTTTTATAAGTTTTTCGCGGAAAGAGGATTGATTCTTCGATGGTGCCATGATTACCGAAACCTGGATGAACGTTATTTTAGAATCGGTTTAAGGCGTGAAGATGAAAATAACAGACTTCTTGATGCTTTTGATGTTTTTTTTCAAAAAACCCGCGCTGTAAGGAATGTTAAAAAGAAAAAACCGGCCTTGATGTTTCAGGGGACATCTTCCAATGCTGGAAAAAGTTTGATGACAGCTGCTTTTTGTCGCGTGCTCCATCGTCGCGGTTTTTCGGTGGCACCCTTCAAAGCTCAAAACATGTCTTTGAATTCAGCTGTTAGCTTTGATGGCGGCGAGGTCGGCCGCGCCCAGGCTTTGCAGGCCCGGGCAGCCGGTATTAGTGTGCATACAGACATGAATCCTGTTTTGCTGAAGCCCAATAGCGATACTGGGGCCCAGGTCATAGTTAATGGCAAGGTCTGGCAAAATCTTGAGGCTTTGGATTATTATGCTTCCAAAAACTACCTGCGGGATCAAATCCATGCGGCTTACGACCGTCTCTCCTCCCAATATGATGTTGTTATTCTTGAAGGCGCCGGCAGTCCCGGTGAAGTGAATTTGAAACAGCACGATATGGTTAATATGCATATGGCCTGTTACGCTAATAGCAATGTTATCCTGGTCGGCGATATTGACAGGGGCGGTGTATATGCCTCATTTATCGGTCATCTTGAAGTGATGGAAGAATGGGAACGTCGCCTTGTTCAGGGGTTTATTGTCAACAAATTCCGGGGTGACGCGAGTTTGCTAAAAGACGCCCATGAATATGTGTTTGACTATTGCGGTAAGGGTGTGATTGGAATTATGCCCTATTTAAAGGATCACCGCCTTCCTGAAGAAGACGGAGTTGATTTTGAAGAAAGATATGGAGGGGCATCGGGTTCTGGCCCTATGTTGAATGTGGGCGTGCTTGAATTGACTCACATTTCCAATTCGACTGATATTGATCCCATTCTGGATTATTCCCAATGCCGCCTGATAAAAATCAGGACAATTAAGGATTTACAGGATAAAGATATTCATCTATTGATTATACCTGGCAGCAAGAATGTGATTTCCGATTTCAGGGAACTTGAAAATGCCCGATTAACCGATGAGATCAAAAATCAGTTTTTTAACAGAAATTTATGTGTCCTGGGTATTTGCGGCGGATTCCAGATGCTGGGAGAAAATATATCTGATCCCATGGGAATTGAATCAAAACCTGGTACCACTATTCGGGGGCTCGGCCTTTTAGCGGTCAACACGGTGCTTGCTGAAACAAAATCGCTTTCTCAAAGAACGACCCAATGCCTTTTAAACAAAAAAAATGTTCAAGGTTATGAAATCCATCATGGAGTTTCCCGTTATGAAAGGGAGTTATTCAGCGATGTTGGCCTTGGAACCTGGAGTGAAAGAATTTGGGGAAGTTATTTGCATGGAATTTGTGAAAACCATGATTTCCTTGAAATGCTATTGAAGGAAACAGCCAGGGCGCACAATTTGGAAATTAACTGTTTTCACCGAAGTGAAAACAATCTTGACATGGCACTGGATTCCTTTGCCGATTGTTTTGAAGAAAATGTGGATCTCCGATTTTTATTAAAGGCAACTGGCTTGTAAGATGGATGTATTGGTAATCCTCGCGGCTTTTGCGCTGGACACGATTTTAGGCGACCCTCAATGGGCCTGGCACCCTGTCCGGCTTGTGGGTAAAGCGGCTGTTTTTTTTGAGTCGCTCATCGTGAGATTTATGGGGCGGAATAAATTCGCCGGGCTATTGTGCTTTTGTCTGGTTTTTGGAGCAGGGGTGCTTCCGTTTTTACTGTGCTGGATTCTTTTATCCCAAGGGGAAACTTACTCATCATTTTTTATGTATTTCAAAATAATCCTGGGTATAATAATGGTGTATTTTTCCTTTGCTCAAAGGGATTTGGTTACACACGCTTTGGCGGTAAAAAAAGCCTTGAGCCAAAATGAGCTTTTGAAAGCCAGGGAAAGGCTTTCCTGGATGGTCTCTCGTGACACAAGGAATATGCCGGTAAAGCAGATTATCCAGAGTTCTCTTGAGAGCCTTGCGGAAAATTATTGTGACAGTGTTTTCGCGCCTTTGTTTTTTGCCGCTTTATTTGGGCCCCTTGGGGCGTGGGCGTACCGTATCATCAATACCCTAGATGCCATGTGGGGGTACAAAAATGAAAAATACCTTGAATTTGGATTTACCGCGGCCCGCTTGGATGATATCGCTAATTTTATTCCTTCACGTTTATCAGCCTTGTATCTGATCCTGTCATCATTCCTCATTCCCGGGCTCTCAGGAATAAGGGCTCTCAAAACAGTGATAGCTGATGCTTCCAAACATAAGAGCCCTAACTCCGGTTATCCTGAAGCTGCCGCGGCCGGTGCTTTGGGAATTGCCTTTGGCGGTGAGTTTGTTTATTTCGGGAAAAAGGTCATCAATGTGAAGATCGGGCAGGGGGAGGTTGGATTACATCATTTCAGCCGGATGATTGTTCTGCTTTACATTTCAACATTTACTTTATTAGGTACAATCCTTTTTGCCGTACTGATAAAAGGGGGATTATAAATGAAAGGATATTTGCAGGTTTATACAGGAAAGGGAAAAGGAAAGTCAACCGCTTCTTTTGGTTTAGCCATGCGAGCCACAGGAGCCAAGTTGAAAGTCGTGATTATTCAGTTTATCAAAAGTATGGCCTATTCTGAAGTCGCTATCTTCAAACAGCTTGGTATTGATATTTATCAATATGGCCGGGGCTGTTTCATCAAGGGCGATCCCACTGAAGAGGACAGAAAATACGCGAAGCAGGCATTGGAAAAAGCCTTGGAACTGTTTGAGAAAAATACAATCGATTTGCTCATACTTGATGAGATTAATGTGGCCCATTATTTCAAGTTGTTCACTGATGCTGAATTAAAGAAGCTTTTAGCAAAGCGCCCCGAAAATATGGAGCTTGTCTGTACCGGTCGCTACGCGCCTCACTTTTTAATCGAACAAGCTGATTTGGTTACGGAAATGGCTGAAATCAAGCATTATTATGCCAAGGGAGTCCAGGCCAGGGTTGGAATTGAACGCTGATCAGCTCTTTTGGGGCTTGTGGGAAGGTTCAGATATTTTCAAAATAAATCAGGCTTCCAAAGTTTGGGTTTGGGTTAAAAAAATCACTGATTTTTTTCTGATAGAGGATATGATAAAAACTCCTTATAAGACCGCTGTGAGTGATAATGAGTGAATTGTTAAGTGAATTGTTCTTTATGAAATTTCCCGCGCGATCGAGAAGATCGGACAAGGATTCACCCCCAGGCGGCCTTGCAGACTTCCAGTTGGAACACCAGTTTTGATAGTTGCTGTCTTTAGCCCAAAGTTCATCAAAGGACTTTCCTTCCCATTCACCAAAACTGATTTCCATCAATAAAGGATCCACTTTAAAGGGCAAATGAAAAGCCTTTGAAATAAAGGCGGCTGGTTCCTTGCATCGGGAAAGGGGGCTCGTGTAAATACAGGATATTTTACCTGAATTGACAAGAGCGCTGATTTCAGGAAAAAGCCTTTGAAGCTCCATCTGATAGTTGGTATTCAGGGGAATATCCCTTTGGCCGTAACACGTGGCCGGTTCAATATCCGGCCGGGGATGCCTCAGACAATAAAAGTCCATTGAATGTATACCCCACCCAGTAGCAACGCTTCGCTGATCTGTTCACTGGCACCCAGGAGATCGCCTGTGTATCCGCCGGCTTGCTTTTTGTAAAAAAGGACGAAAAAAAGAACCAGTAAGGGAAAGGCCGTAAAAAAGAGCAAAAAATATGGGTTCAACAAGGCGCTGAAAACCATGGCCATTGAGGAGGCAATGATCAAGCCCCCAAGGCTGATACCTCTGGAAACAGGTTTTGCCTTGCTTTTCTGGTCCAATCGGACATAATCGAGAAAAAAAATAAGATAAACTGGTGTTAAGCGGCTGATCACATGAATAACCATGATGGCGGGAATTATTATGTTGGAAGGTGTTTCTGTTAATAAAGCGAATTTCAGTAGAATTAACAAAAGGGTGCCCACCAGTCCGTAAGCTCCCACCCGGCTGTCCTTCATGATATTGAGTTTGTCTTCTATGGTAAAGCCGCCGCCCAGGCCGTCACAGGTATCTGAAAAGCCGTCTTCATGAAAGGCTCCGGTGAAAAGAACCCCGGCGATAAGTGAAATGACCGCAGCAACCGCTTTGGGAAAAACCAGACTGGCTGCAAAATAACAACCGGCGCAGACTCCGCCCACAATCAGGCCGATCAGCGGTAAAAAAACCGTGGCCTTGTTCAGGCTTTGTTCATCCAAGTGGATGCTTTTGGGAACCGGGAGGCGAGTGTAAAAGGACAGAGCGGAAAAAAAGGCCTGGATCATTCCAGGGAACCCTGGTCTGCTTCTGAAACACCGGCAGATTCAAAGCTGGCCATTTTGTTAAAAAAATCTACGGCGCTTTCGATCAAGGGATAGGCCAGGGCTGCCCCTGTTCCTTCACCCAGGCGTAAGCCCATGTTTAACAATGCTTTGGCCCCAATTGCTTCCAGCATTTTTTTATGGCCGGATTCATCGCTTTGATGGCAGTAAATGCAATAGTCTCGGATCAGGGGGTCCATTTTAAGGGCAGCGAGGTTCGCGGCTGTGCAGATAAAGCCATCAACCAGAATTATCATTTTTTCCCGTGCTGCCTGGAGCATGGCGCCAGCGATCATGGCGATTTCAAAACCGCCGAAAGTGGTCAGAATTTCCAGTGGATCGCTGATTCTGCCATGTTTTTCAAGTACTTGCTCAAGGATTTCTGTTTTTTTCTTCAGGCCCTCATCATTCCAGCCCGTGCCGCGCCCTGTGCATTCTGAAATCGGCAGGCCCAGATACTGGCTCATTAAGAGGGCAGCAGAGGAGCTGTTGCCAATGCCCATTTCCCCAAAACCAATGATATTGGTGCCCTGGCTCTTAGCCTCCTGAACCAATTCAGCGCCGGTGGTCATGGCTTTCTGGCATTCTTCCGTTGTCATGGCCTTTTCCAAAAGGCAATTTCTGGTGCCATGGGCCATTTTACGATTAATCAAAGCCAGTTCCGGCGGGAAATCGTAATTCACCCCCGCATCCACTATTTTCAGGTCCAGACCGTGGGTGCGGCAAAAAACATTAATCGCTGCTCCGCCGGATAGAAAATTCATCACCATCTGAAAAGTCACTTCCTGGGGATAGGTACTGACCCCGGCTCGCGCCAGGCCATGGTCAGCCGCGAAAACCAGTATTCGCGGAAAGCGCAGCTCTGGTGAAAGGGAATTTTGAATCCGCGCGATTTGAGCGGCTGTATCTTCAAGCAGGCCGAGAGACCCCAGAGGTTTGGTTTTTTGGTCGATTTTGTTCTGAATGGCTTGGTGTAAACTCATAAAATATCCTTTTTGTGTGTATTTAGTATCCTGTGTTGAATCGCGTTAGGGATTAAAGCGGTGGAGAACTGTTTTTTCAAAAACAGTTCTCCAAAGCGTTTTTCTTCGGATAATTTCCGAAGAAAAACCTTCGAAGCAAAGCGTAGCCGCGTAAAGCCCGGCCTGCCGCAACAGCGTGGAGGCAGGCAACGCCCATAATTTTTATAAATACCGCGAAATGCCCGGAATTAGCTCAGTTCCAGGGCCCGGCCGGAAACCATGAAAAAGGCTTTGACAGCCTGTTTTGATATATATTGATTCATGAAACCCTGCACATCGGTGAAATCCCGGCCAAGAGGGGTTTCGCTGTGAAGGCCCATGCCGATTTCATTTGAAACCGCGTAAACCCTGAGGGGTAGTTTCATGAAATTGTCCCACTGACTTTTGGCCTGTTCCAGGGTTTTTTCCTTGTGGCCCTGGTTATCGGTAAAATAATTGGTCAACCATAGGGTGACGCAGTCCAGCACCACCACGGGCAGCTGGTTTTTGAAGTCAGTAAGGGGAAAGCGCGAGATTTCCTTCTGGATTTCCAGGGTATGCCAGCCATGGCCTCGGTCTGCCTGGTGTCGTTTCACGCGTTGGGCAAAATCATCGTCCCAGATACGGGCCGTTGCCAAATACACCCGCAGAGGGTTGGCCTCTTCAGCGAGCTGCTGGGCAAAACGGCTTTTTCCCGAGCGCTGGCCGCCTGAAATATAAACAAGTTCCATTTCGCAATTCCCTTTACGCGGACTTTTTTTCAGCCCAAGCCCGCGATAGCCCGGATATACTGGGCGCGTTCATAAAACTCGGGGTTGTCGATGTTTTCACTGGCCAGTTTACCTTGGAAATCGGCCACACTGGGGAAATTGTTTTTGTTCATCCATATTTCAAGATCCTTGAGCATGGTGCTGATATAGGACAAGCCGTTTTTAGACAGGGTTGAGCAGATCTGGGCTGCCGAGGCCCCGGCTAAAAGCACCTTGATCAGGGCTTCACCGTCGTGAATGCCTGTGTTGGAGGCAATGTCTGCTCGGACGCGGCCAGACAGGAGGGCTGTCCAGTGAAGGGTCTGGCTTATTTCTATGGGTTCACTCAGGATTTTCCCTGTTTTCAGCTCCATGGTGTTGATGTTAATGTCCGGCCTGTAGAAGCGGTTAAAAAACACCAGACCGTTGACCCCGGCATTGGACAGTTTTTGGGCCAGCTGGGCCAATGAGCTGAAATAGGAGCCCAGTTTCATGGCAATAGGTATTTTAACGCGCTTTTGGACCTCTTTGTAGAGAGCCATGTAACGATTTTCGATTTCCTCTGAGTTTTGCTTAAAATTAACAGGCAGGATGAAGAAATTCAACTCAAGGGCATCGGCCCCGGCTTCTTCCAGTTTGTCAGCGTAGTTCAGCCAGGACCCGGTTGTCACACAATTCAAGCTGGCAATAAGAGGGCAGGAAACCTTTGCCTTGGCATCCCGGAGTATTTCCAGATATTCCTCAAGATTTTTCTTCTTACCCATTCCCTGAAAAAAGTCCATGGCATCGGCGTGGGCCAGCAAGTTCACCCCTTCCAGGTCTTCCTTTGTGTCTGCCAGGATCTGTTCTTCAAAAAGGGATTTCAGCACAATCGCGCCTGCCCCTGCCTGGTCGCATTCCAGAATTTTGTCAAGAGATGAAGTCAAATGTGAACTTGAAACAATAATCGGGTTTTTTAATTGAATACCCATGTAGCTAGATCGTAAATCAGCCATAATTTCTCCTTATTGGTTATTTCCCTTGGATAATCGCTCTGGGAGCGTAAAAACCCCCTGCAAAATTGTAATTTATCGGTGACCATGATGCTGGTGACATAAGCTTGTTTATATCTATAATAACTTAAACGCGCGAAAATGACATTGCTATATTAATTGTTTAAGTAACCCTTTTCAACTGCTTTATTAATTAAATCCAGGGCATAATCCCATAATTCGGCGCTGCCCCGGGCGATTTTTTTGTTGGCCTTTATAACCCGGTCTCTGGTAATACCGTATTTTTTCCAGGTGAAGCCCTTGGTCAGATAATTCTGCATTACCGGTTCCAGACGGTCAAGAGCCGCGGCAAAACGGCTTTCAGCAGTTTCCTCTGCCTCGAATTCCTCCCAGAGCTCCATCCATTCCCTTCCCTCAAGCTCGGGAAGCATGGAAAATAGCCTTTCACCCGCGGCCTTTTCCTCCTGGTATTTGTCTTCAGCTGGTTTATCTGAGTAAAGAAAGGTATCGCCGGCATACACCTCCACCAGATCGTGGGCCAGCACCATTTTCACCACCTTGGCCACATCCACCGGTTCATTGGCGTAATCGCTCAAGGTCAGGGCAAAAAGGGCCAGATGCCAGGCGTGTTCCGCGTCGTTTTCCTCCCGGGAACAATCAAAGAGCCGGGTTTTTCGGAATACACTCTTCAGCTTGTCGATTTCAATAAGAAATTCCAGTTTTTGTTGCAAGGAATCTGAAAGGTTCATAAAAGCTCCTTTTCACAGGATTATAACACAGATGTCCGGGTCTGTGCAGTCAAAAAGGAAGAGTTTTTTTTAGGCTCCCGGCGATAGCCTCTACCAGGATGGCTGTTTTTCAAGGTTATTTTTTGGGCGTTACCCGGCCTTAATTTTGAGAGGCATAAAAGCGGAGGATGAATCCACTTTGCCTTGGCCAAAATCGGGCCGGGTCGGGCTTTCCGCTGCAACTCCTCGCAGGCGTCTCCCTAGAGGCTTATGCATTATGGGGAATTCACCATGGCCGCTCTTATTCCGGCCTGCTGTGGGGTTTTCGCTGCAATCCCTAACGCGGTGAAGGGGCCGGGGAAACACCCTGAATCATATATGACGCAGAGCTTCGGTGGGGTCGATGTCGGCTGCTTTTTTTGCCGGATAAATCGAGGCCAGAATTCCGAGGATGACCGCGAAAACCATGGAGGCCCCGGCGTAAAGGGGGTTTACCATGAGTGTGAAGCGGCTTTCGCTGATCCAGCCGCTGAGGCCGAAGCTGGCCAGGGTGCCCAGGATAAAGCCCGAGAGGCCGGCGACTAAACAGACCACAGCGGCTTCGAGAAAGATGATTTTCATGATGTGGGAACGGCGAAAACCGATGGCACGGAAGATTCCTATTTCGCGGGTTCTTTCGTTTACCGAACCCATCATGGTAGTGAAAACGATGAATGAACCTATAACAAGTATGATGGCGCCTAAGAGAAGCCCAAAGTTTTTCAGCTGACCTATGGTCTGCATTTTGCTGGCCACCACTTGTTTGATCGGGGTGGCCTGGCCATTGGGAAGGGCCGCGTTGATCTGCCGTGCCATCTCTTCCACCGGGCAGCCGGCGCAGAGCGCGGCCACTTCCACTAATGTGATTTTGGCGTCTTTGTTGAGCATACCCTGGGCAGTGGCCAGGTCCATGAAGATCACCGAGTCATCCTGTGAACCGGTTTCTTCCAGCACGCCGCGAACATAGTAATTTCCCTTGGTGTTGTTATATTTCAGGTTCACTGTGCTTCCCGGGTTTTTGTTGAATTTGGCGGCCACACGGGAGCCCAGGATAATGTCGGTGGGTTTGAAGTCCTTGATGGCCGTAACGGTCATCATGCGCGTGGGGTCGATAGGTGAAGGCTCCTCGCTGCGAACCATTTCGATTTCGCTGCCTTCCTGGAACTGCCACCATTTTTTCAGGCGGATTTCAGTTGCTAAATTGGCGCCTATCATCATGGCGCTTTCGCTTTCTATGTCCACGGCGCCAAGAAGTTTGGCTGATACAATAGAAAGGTTTTGATTATCATTGATGGTCCAGATGTTTTTCAGTTCGCTTTCACTGATTTCACGAACATCGTACTGGGCTCCGGGAATGGAAATTCCGCCATAGGACATGGAAAGGGTGTTGCTTTTGGGCACAATCATGATATTGGCGCCGAACTCGTCGAGCTTGGTTTCAATGTCCATTTGGGCCTGTTCGGTGGTGTTCAAAATCGTAATGATGGTGGCCACGCCTATCATGATGCTGAGAATCAGGAAAACCATCTTGGATTTTCGTCGTTTCAGGTTATTAAAGGCAATTTCCTTGAGTTTCATTTTAAAACCCCCTTTCTGGATTCCACTATTTTACCGTCGAATAATTCGATGTGAGCGCGGGCATTGGCCGCAATGTTTTTTTCGTGGGTCACGATAATCACGGTCTGGCCGCTTTGGTTCAGTTCCTTAAGCAGCTGCATCACCGAATCGGCGTTTTTTGAATCCAGGTTGCCCGTGGGTTCATCGGCCAGAAGCACTGGCGGCTGGTTGATCAAGGCCCGGGCTATGGCGACCCGCTGGATTTCACCGCCAGAAAGCTGATTGGGGAGTTTGTCGGCTTTATGGCTAAGGCCGACTTTTTCAAGCATTTCAAGGGCCCTCTCGGTCTGTTCCTTGTTTTTGGCTTCAGTAATGGCCAGGGGCAGCATCACGTTTTCAAGGGCCGTGAGATAGGGAATCATCTGAAAGGCCTGAAACACAAAACCAATGTAATCGGAGCGGAAGTCGGCCCTTTGTTCTGACACCAGGTTATACACATCGATGTCATCGATAAAGACCTTTCCCCGGGTGGGACGGTTCAGCACACCCAGCATGCTGAGCACCGTGCTTTTGCCCGAACCCGAGGGGCCTGAAATCGCCAGGTAACCCCCTTCTTCAAGGCAAAAGCTGATATTGTCAACAGCCTTAACTGTTTCGCTGCCTGAAACATAATATTTACACACAGAATCGAATTTTATCATGGATCTTCCTTTCAGGGCCTAAAGAAACATATACTCTTTTTTCTGGATTTCTGCCCTATCAATAATGATTTCGTTGCCTTGAATATCAACATGAAGGTAACTTGGCCAGCAACCGCCGTAAAGGTTTTCTGTTCCCAATGAATCGATGGGGTAGCGGTTTCCGCAGTTGTTGCAAACCGCTAAATCACCATTCTGGCTGTATCCCTTTTTGGAGCGGTAACAAACATCGCAGGCATCAAAGGCCACACGGGGCTTGCCATCGTTTCCAAGGGCCGCGAAAAAGGATATCTCGGCGTTTTTGGTTGTTCTGGTTTTAAAATACTTCAGTTTTTTTGACAGATCCGAGGTTTTGATGATAAATGGCTCGGCAGAAGCCTTGACCTCTTCAGTCTGCTCATCCCTAAGGCCCACCTTGAAGTTTTTGGCCTCATCCTGAGGCGGGGCAATTTTCTTCACCGAATTATATGAATTGCCAGAGTTCACTGTAACAGCTTGTTCCTGGGTCGAGAGGCCTCTGAATAAAAGCTGGCCCGGTGTGGAAAGGACAAAAAAAATGAGGGCGACTAAAGCGATACCGCCAATCATGATCATTGGTGATGAATTCGTCTTTTTTTTGTTTTCATCTGCCTTTTCTATGTACTTTGATTTTTTTGAATTGTTACCCATAATTTTCCTCCGAAATGAATTGGTCTATTTTCAATTTACAATAGAGTTCTGGAGATTATGTGGAGAAATGGAAAAATTGTTTAGCCATAAGGAAGGTTTTTTCGGGCGTTTCCCTGGAACCTCCGGTGTCCAGGGCCGGGCTGTTCCGCAGCTTCGCCTCACGGCTCCGAACAAAAGCCCCGCTGAAAACGCGGGGCTTTTGTTGGCCCTGTTTTTTTGAAAAAAAACAGGGCCCTGCTCCCATCCCTAACGCGGTTTACCACTATAACGGCCCTGGTGAAATCAGGAAGTCAATGCGGTCAATCGGGTTTTTACTGAAGAAAAATAAGCGCCGAAGAGGCTGACAAAGGCACCGAAGGGCTCTGAATTTTTTGAAAACCCTAGGGTTTCGGTGAATGATTTTATGAGCTTATAATAATTTATTGATATTAAAGAATCTTGAATAGCTTTTCAAAAAGGCCGCGCTGGAAAACCTTCATCAGCGAGTGCTGAATGGAACGAAGGGCAAAATTACGCCCGTCTTTTTTAAAATAATTGTTCAGATAAATCAGCATGCCTATCCCTGCTGAATCGATGTTTTTGGTCTCTTCCATATCGAGTATCACCGACTCATAGTCCTTGGGCAGTGAGTTGAGGATTTCCTTGCGTATGGCTTTTTCTGTGTATAAATCCACCACACCGGAGATCTTGTACACAATGTTATCATCTTCTTTCACAATATGGACGGCCATGGCTGTTTTCCTTGTTTAACTTACTCTACTATAGATGATAGAGCAAGTTTAAGCTATGGTCAAGCAAAATCCTTTGTAATCAGCAATTCCCGCTGACATTAATTTTGTGTGAATATAGGTAATATCAAAAATCAAAATTCATGGCTTATAATACCGGGAATTGGCATTGCCAGCACTTCGGGCGCATGCGATTTCCGGTAACTTTTTTCATAGTTTCTGTGCGAAAATTAAAAAACATTCAGGTTGTTGATTTTTGCGAAATTGATGTAATTCAACAATACTAATTAACCATAATAAAGCAAATTATAGGTTTGTATCTTTTTCAAAAAGGTAAAAATCAACAACCTGATTATTGCTTATTGGCACCTCTAAAAGCCCATGAAAATGGGTTTTTAGAATAAAGAAAATTTCCTTAAAACATTAAGGGCGCCTAAGGTGAAAAACTATCTTTTTTCTATATAAACAATTATAATTAGTTTTACTAAAAGACTATAGCATACTAATAATTTTGAACAAAAATATATAGCAAAAAAGATAGTTTTTATAGGTGCCCTTATATTATAAACAAATAAGGTTGTTACCGGAAATGGCTGCTTGGTAATTCAGGATTTAGCGTATTTGACAGGAGAAAAGCGGCGGCTTTTGTCTTTGATAGGCCAAAGCTGTCGGGGATCATGATTATATCAAATTTATTTGGGTTGATTTTTATCATCTATCAACCTAAAATAGTTATATACACAGTATTAAAGAGTTTTTTCACTGTTAATCACAGAATCAAGAGAGCTGAGCAAATCCAAAAGCCTCAAGGAGTGTTCATGATTGAAGAAAGCCCATTGAAATGCGAATTTTGCGATGAGAGTATCGCTTCCGATGATTTATTCTGCCCTCATTGCGGAAAAAAACAGTCGAATAAGGAAGAATCGGTCACTATCGATGAAAAACCCATGCGCGGCGTTTTAAAAGAGCCCATCGATAAAAAACTGCGCCAGGCTGCAAACTGGGTGTTGGCATTATCGGTCATGTTTGTTATAAGTGGTACCTTCTTGGGAATAACCACCCATAACACCAATCAGGAAGCCCGGGAAACCCTGGAAGCCTATGATGATGAGGAAGAATGGACAGTTCCGATCAATGATAAATATTATACTGTGGGTGAATTGAGAGAGTTGCTCACCACTGAAGTCACCCAGGTCTTTGTTACCAACTATGTTCTGGCGGTTATCATGCTGGGTATCTTTTTCTGGGCCAGGAAAAACGCATTGCCTGCTCTTATAACAGCCTTATGTATTTATCTAGCTGTGCAGGTTTTGAACGCGATCATCAGTCCCATGACCCTTGTACAGGGATGGATCATCAAAATCCTCTTTATAGCTGCCATGGTTGCCGGAATCAAGGCGGCCCTGGAAGTTCGGAAACACAAAATGGAAGCACAAAGCTTCGAAGCATGATTGAATATTGCCCCTTTTGCGACAATATTTTGCGTGAAGATGCGTCCTTCTGCGGTAAATGCGGAAAGGATGTGGCAAAAATCTCTTCGAAGCTGAAGCAGGTACGGAAGGTTCCCCTATGGAAACTGGTTTCACCGGCCCTCTGGTTCTGGATCATCCTTCTGGGGCTAAACGGACTTTTCAGCCTCATTATAAATCTGACCCAAGCAGATAATCCTGTCTGGGATAATCTGAATATTTTTCTTAGTGCCGTTATTACTGTTATTTATGCGCTCAATAACAGTAAGTCGGTGAAGCCCCTGCTCACTACCTTTGGTTATAAAGGAATAAAGCGCCTTGAAATAGCGGCGGGCTTTCTCTTTGTCTTTGTTTTCATGTTTTTGTACCTGAGATTTCTTCGATTCATCGGCTTTGGCACCATCAACATGACTGAAAGCTATATGGAATACCAGTACCCCTTTTGGGTCTTTGCCATTCTGCTTTCAGTTGTTCCCGGCATCTTCGAAGAAATCGCTTTCCGGGGAATCATCTATGATCAATTTACCCTGATCGGCAAGGAAAATGAGGCCATCATTATCCAGGCGGTCATGTTTTCCATTCTGCACATGCTGCCCATGAGTTTTATCAGCCATTTTGTCCTGGGGCTGGTTTTCGGCCTACTTCGAAAACGAAGCAAGAGCCTTTATCCCGGCATGATTGTCCACAGCGCCTGGAATTTTGTGGTCATCCTCTTTGAGTATTTTAAGATTGATGTTTTTTAGTTGAAAGCCTCGAGCTCGCCGGGGTTTTGTTTGGGTAAAGAATGGTAACATGATCGATTATCCTGGGGGGTAATCCCTCTGTATTTGTTTAGCTTAAACAGGAATCACTATTTTTAGCGTTAAGGATTGTAATAATTGCAGAGCTAATTGTAAAAGTCCCGACTTTAGCAATTAGCAGACAGCAATAAATTAATAACTTATTATCGAATAATTAGATAACTTATCCGCAATTTTTATA
>JAFGWI010000269.1 GCA_016937215.1 Spirochaetales bacterium
AGACTAATAGTGAATGCCAATGAGCATTCACGCCATCGAGCAGCAAATGCGAAGCATTTGTGACCAGAGGCCGCATAGCCCGGCCTGAAAGCCCCCCGGGCTTACAGGCAACGCCCAAAAAAAATAAACATATTTTATTCAGAATAACAGATTTTCAGGATTTTTTCAATGCCCTTGTCCTTGATACTTTTCCGAGGATGAAAGGCAAGGGAAAGCGCTGCCAGGAAGAAGGGCACTCTATTAAAATAAGGACTTATAAAGTAGCGATGTTTATTGGTTCAGCGACTGGTCAAGGGCTTCCAGTTCTTCCCAGCGAAGAAAAGATGTTTCCAGCTGTGTTTCAATTTCCTGAAGACGTTTGTTCGCGGCAGCCACCTTGTCTCCATCTTTGTAAAAATCCTCCAGCGACATTTGATGGTGAAGTTCCTTTTGTTCCTGTTCCAGGGCCTCAATCTGTTTTGGCAGATCTTCCAGCTCCTTGCGCTCCTTGAAATTCATTTTGCGTTGACGGTTTTGCTTTTTATGTTCTTCATAGGCTTTTTTCCCAAGCGACTCGGCCTCTGTTTCATCAACTTCGTTTTGCCGGGAGAGGTAACGCTCCCAGTCGGAATAATCGCCCGCCAGTTCCACCAGGCCTTTGTTATCCGGCAAAAAGCCATAGAGATTGGTGATGGTGTTGTTTAAAAAGGTCCGGTCATGGCTGATAAGTAAAAAACTGCCCTGAAAATCAACAAGCAGTTCTTCAAGAAGTTCCAGGGTTTCCACATCCAGGTCATTAGTGGGTTCGTCGAGCACAAGGAAATTGGCGGCCTGGGTAAAAAGCCGGGCAAGGAGCAAACGGTTTTTTTCACCACCTGAAAGATGGGCAACCGGGCTCTTGGCCCGTTCCGGGGTAAACAAAAAATCCTGGAGGTAGGAATAAATATGCTGTGTTCTGTCGCCCCTCTGGACCATTTCACCATTGGGAAGAACATTTTCCTGAACGCTTTTGGAATCATCGAGCTGAGCCCGGAGCTGATCAAAGTAGATGATTTCCAAATTAGTACCACGCCGGATGGAACCTGCCTGGGGCGAAAGCTGGCCCAGCAACAAACGCACAAGAGTCGTTTTCCCGGCTCCGTTAGGCCCGATAATGCCGATTTTATCACCCCGATAGATGGTGGTTGAAAAATCCCTGATGATTTCCTTGTTGTCGTAACTAAAACATAAATCCTTGGCTTCCAGGACCATTTTCCCTGAGCGGCCGCTTTCCTGAAGAGTCAGCGAAGCATTACCCTGGCGCAGGCGGCGGTTTTTGCGTTCCTCCCGCATATCCAACAAAGCCCTTACCCGGCCTTCGTTTCGTGTGCGCCGGGCCTTGATGCCCTTGCGAATCCAGATTTCTTCCTGGGCCAGTTTTTGGTCAAAACGTTCCCATTCCTTCTCCTCATTAGCCAGTACAGCTTCTTTTCTTTTGATAAAAGTATCATAATCACAGGACCAGTCCACCAGTTTACCCCGGTCCAGCTCGATGATTCTTGTTGCCAGTCGACGAAGAAGGGACCGGTCGTGAGTCACGAATAAAAGGCTTGAGCAATGGCGCAGAATAAAATCCTCCATCCAGGTAATGGTTGTGATGTCCAGATGGTTGGTAGGTTCATCCAGAAGCAGAAGATCCGGCTTGGCGGACAGAGCCTGGGCCAGCAGGATTCGGCGTTTCTGCCCGCCTGAAAGCTGATTATATTGCCAGTCCAGGGAAATACCCAGCTGCCTGCAAACCGATTGGCAAAGGTTCAGGGCCTTGAGCAATTCCTGGAAATCCTCAATATGACCGTCTTGAATAATGGAATAATCCTGAGAATCCAGACAAAGGGCCGCAGCCTCTTTCCAGCTGCTTCTAAAACCCTGGCTAAGAATAGTCCCCAGGCTTTGGTCCAGTTTTTCAGGCACATCCTGGCCCAGCATGGCCACCCGGAGGTCCTTGGCGCGGACGATTTCACCAGCATCAGTAGGCAGCTTACCGCTAATGAGCTTCATGAGCGATGATTTACCAGCTCCGTTTTTTCCCAAAAGACAAATGCGCTGGTCAGCTTCGATTTGCAGGGTCTGGTTGTCCAGTAAAAAACCTGTTCCCAGGTTCAGTGAGATATTCTGTAAAGATATTAAGGCCATGAGCAAGTTTGTATCATAAATAACAGGCAATTTCCATAGCCTTTTGTCAGGAATACCTTAAAAGTGAACAAGCTTGTGGCGAATCTTTGGCACCTGTAAAAGGTATCCCGAAAAATGATCCTTTTTGTTTTGCTTTCATGCTTTTAGGGCGTTACCTGCCTTCATTTCATTTCAGCAGGCCGGGCTATCCGGTACTCCGCTGTCGCTCCGAAGGTTTTAGTCCGGAAAAAATCCGGCCTAAAACGCTTTGGCTTGCCATTTTTGAAAAAATGGCAAGCCATGCCTCCTATCCCTAACGCCTTTGTGGCATGATTGTGATTCAGCTAAACAAATAGGAAGCTTGAAAAACAGATTCATCGCTGCCATTCTGAACAAAGCGCAGCGAAGTGACGGACCCTGGAATAAGACAAATTGCTTTGTTGACCAGACCTTGCATCTGCATGCATGCAAAAAACGCGATTGCCTGGCAGGGATATATGCCGCGGTTTTTCTGAATTATTGGAATACAGGTCTTATGAAAAAGCCTGGAAAATATTGGTCAACAATAAAGGGGAACGAATAAAGCTATTGAGGGCCTTTGAGGTTCAAACAGGAATAGCGGTGGGTCACGCGACTCATAGCTGTTTAGGCGAGGTGAATGAGAAGGGAGAGCGTGATTTTTCTTGACATCTTTGGAATATGGGGTAAAATGGCTAGTATAACAGAGCTGATTGCAAAAGTTTTGACATTAGCAATGAGCAGGCAGCTGTAAATCAATAATTTACTATCCGGAAATAAAATAACGTATCCGCAATTTTTATGATTCTTTCAAAACCTCAGTTTTGAAAGAGCCTTAATACTAAATAATATATGAAATTACCTAAATTCACTGCGGAATGTGGGTTAGAAATGCAAAACTTGGAATAAAATATGAATTATGCAAAAATAAACCGTTTTACAAGCTTAGATACGCAAGCATGGATAAGTTCTCAATTACAATTTGATATTGACTTTATATTCGAAATAGTTAAATCAATACTCATTCATCCTGTTGATGTAAAAAAGTATGGGATTCGTTATGATCGAAGAAAAAACGCTTTGGAACATGTTCTTAATAACACTGTAAATAAGATTCTATCAAATCATAATTTAATCCCATTTTTAAATCAACGAAAACTTCCTTTACTTACAAAACCAGAAGATAGATGTATATTAAGTTGTGACCACCATGCCCTATTATTTACTTCATTGATGCGTAACCTATCCATTCCAGTAAGGACTAGAACAGGTTATGCTAAATATATTGTAAGGGATTTATTAATTCCTCATTGGATAGTTGAGGTATTTGATTCCAACTATCATGAATGGATACTCTACGACCCTGAAAGGTGTATAAAAAATGTAGATAGAAAAGATTTTCTTTTTGCTAACGAAGCATGGATAGCTAAAAAAAATGATCCAAACATGACTTTCCCAAGTTACAGTAATTCAAAGGATCAGCAAGGTATAAAGTACGCGCTAATAAGTGATATTAACTGTATCTTTAAAAATGAATTATTGGGATACGAATGGAGGCATAACAGTTTTAATAAAAAGAAACCACTTATTGTTCATAATTCTTATGAAAGATTGGAAAATGAGATGAAAAAGGGAATAGATTATGCCGCGGAAAGTATGTATAACCCGGATAAAAATATATCTGATATCAGGGCATTTTATGATAAATATATTCAAGAAGCCGTTATTGGTGATGAGTAAGATGTATTTTTAACATTGGCTTTGTCCTGACATAGATGGCCGAGGGCCCGGGTGAACACAGAGGGGGCCTGATGCGAGTATAACTTTGAGATTATCAATCAGCCTGAAAGGGGTTGGCCCGGATGTTATCTGGAAGTAATGATGGTAATAATTCATGCTGACCAAGATTATCTTTCAAAGGATAATCTTTTCTTGATCCAGCGGCTTTAAAGGGCTTTAAATAATTTCGAATTGTTTTACGGTCAAAATTTTCTGGCGATTCCGGCTATTATGTGGAAGAACTAAAAATGTGATATATTTTTTCTATGAGTTAGACTTTGAAAGGTGTTTATATGAACCTGCTTGAGATAATCGAAACATGGGAAGTCTCATCAATTATACAAGATAACAAGATGAGAGCAGGAATTAATTGTTCAGATAATAATGCCAGAGAATCCTTGGTTCGGTATATGGCCCTGGCTTCGATATAATTGGAAAAGTTCTATTCAGAACACTGAAATACAATGACTTTAGTTGTTTAGCTAAATTACCATTTGGCTATAAATGCGTTAGGGATAGGAGGCATGGCTTGCCATTTTTTCAAAAATGGCAAGCCAAAGCGTTTTCTGCCAGACTATTTCTGGCAGAAAACCTTCGGAGCGACAACGGAGTTGGGTTGCAGACTAATAGTGAATGCCAATGAGCATTCACGCCATCGAGCAGCAAATGCGAAGCATTTGTGACCAGAGGCCGGATAGCCC
>JAFGWI010000270.1 GCA_016937215.1 Spirochaetales bacterium
CATGGGTAACCTTTTTTATGAAAAGCTTAAAAGATACAAATAAATCCTATAAAAAATGGGGGCAAAAAGTTTTATATAACTGCTTCAAAATTTACACCCCAGGAAACGCCCAACGTAACAACCAGCTAAACAAATACTATTGGTTTAATTCCAGTAAAAAATCTTTGAAGAGATAACGGAGTTAGCCTGTAGACTGGTAGTGAATAGCAATGAGCAACAAATAGGGAGCATTTATGAACAGAGGTCAAATAGCCCGGCCTGCCATACCCCCGGGCTGGCAGATAAGCGCCCAAGCTAGTCTGCTAAACAAATACGATTAATTTTTTACCCATTTACTTGAGCTGATAATTAGTACCTCAAACGCAATGGTTCTGATTTTTGCAAAACCTCAATTTCATCAAAGCCGCGACAATTAATGAATTATTAACTTGAAAATCAAGCTGCCAAGGTATATTCTGAAAAGCATGGAATGGCTATATTCATTTTACATTGGCACCAGCATTTTTGGCATAGGTGTCACAATAATTGATTTTCTGGGTTTACTGGGTCACCACGATTCAGACTCAGCCGGTGAGGTTCATGACAGCGGAGATGTTTCCGGTCACGACCATTCACTAGATTCAGGCAGCAGTAATCACGACTCAGTCATGGACAGCAGCCATGATGTTTCAAGTGATTCCAACCATGATGCTGTTGATTCAGACGGGCACGGCAACAGCCCAGCCTCAAAGGAAGGCCATGACCTGGCCCATGAGAATAGCGGCCACGGAAAATTGCTTCAAAGTCACAAAAAAAACAATCCCTTATTAAAAATACTCAGCATCTTGAGATACTTTGTTTATTTTTCCATGGGTTTCGGGCCCATTGGCTTGATCAGCCTGGCAACAGGCAGCAGTTTTGTGGGGAGTTTAGCCTGGAGCCTTCCTACCGGAGTTTTTGCCCTCATCATCACTTCGTTTATAAAAAGGCTTCAAACCCGCACACTGGATTCTCAGATCACAGAAAGCGATTTACTCATGGAACAGGCAGAAATCATTGTGCCCATTGAAGCCGGAAAAATGGGTAAGGTGCGAATTCTTTTGGGTTCAAGCCATGTGGAACGCTATGCCAGGGCAGCTGATCCAAAAGCAGCCTACGGCACAGGTAAATGGCTTCGGGTCACTGATATAGAAAAGGAGTTTGTGATTGTTTCTGATGAATAAACCCGTTATTTGTGAGTAAGTACTGTTGTTATAATTAAAATTTGTTTCCCGCCTTTCTCTAGGGCAACTGAGTTTATGTTTAGGGGAATAAATCAAAATAAAAAAGTGTTTGTTCAGCTTTCTATTGGGCAGAGGTCAAAGCGTTAGGGATTGAAAGCAGGCAAGCTTTTTTTTCAAAAAAAGCGCAGCCAACTGTCATGGCGTGATTATTTCACGCCATGACAGGTCGGAGCCGACAGGCGGAGTGCTGGAAAGCCCGGCCTGCCAAGCCCCGGGGCGGCGGGCAACGCCCGGAACGCATGACTATCGTGAATTCCAATGAAAAGTCACGAGAGCGCGCAAAAAATATGGAATATTCACAGGCGTCCCAAAAACACTAAACACACATCACACAAAAAAGAAAAGGAGTAGCTATGGATTCTAAAGGATTGTTTTCAGCCTTGTTCGACTCGGTTGAATTTTCCAACGGCGGATTTATCGCGGGCCTGGTGGCCCTGGCGGTTTTTTTCGTGCTCATCGGCATTATCAGCGCCTTCATCCGCGTGGCTTTACCTAACAAGGTATTGGTGATAACCGGTCGGAGCACCCAGAAGGGAGGGCGGAAATTCGGGTTCACCGTTGAACGGGGCCGTGTTTCGGTAACACCTTACTTGCAGCAGGTAGGCTTTCTCGACCTGGGGGTTATCCCCATTAATGTGCGGGTCGACGGGGTTAACTCGGCTAACGGCATCACCGTGGGGGCCGATGCCACCGCCTGCGTGTGTATTAACGATGATGAAGAACCGCCGCTTTATACAGCAGTGGAAAGATTGATGGGCAAAACACGGGAGGAGATTCATGAGCAGATCCGGCAGACCCTGATCGGTAATTTCCGGGGGGCCCTTAATAAAGCCACTCCCCTTCAGGCCATCGGCATGGATGAAGAACACGAAGATGACCTCGTAGAAACTGGCTTGAGCGTTAATCAGGAAGGCAAAATCGAAGGTGACAGGGCACAATTCCGAATCGAATTACTCAAGGACATCAACTCCGATTTGTCCAGTTTTGGCATGAAGGTTGTTTCAGTGTCACTTCAGAAAATCTGGGACACCTCCAATTATATCGGAAACCTGGCGCAAAAAAGCCTGGCTCAGAAAAGAAAACAGGTTGAAATTGAAGAAGCACGGCTTCGGGCCCGGGCTGAAAAAGAAGAGTCTGACAGCAAAAGGCGGATTTCCGTTGCCAAAGCCAAGGCTGATGAAAGGATTGTCGCGGCCAATCAAAAGCTGGAGGTTTACCGAAAAGAGGCGGAAGCTTCGATTGAAAAACTGGAACTTCAGGCAGACAACCTCATCATGGAAGCCAAAAACCGTGGTGAAAAAAACATACAGCAGCTAAAAGTCGAATTAAACAAACTGAAAAACCAGTCGGAAATTCTTATCAAGGAAAATGCCGAGAGAGAGGCCGCCGAATTATTGGCCCAGGGCGAGGAGCAGGCCACTAATATAACCGAAGGTATGCGCAACACCATTCTGCAACAAAAAGTAAAACTTTTGGCAGAGGCCGGAGAATCAGGTAAAACCATTCTTTTTATTCAGCAGCAATTACCTTATCTGTTTGAATCATACAAAAAATACGCCACCAATCTTCAGGTTGATTCATTGGTGATCATGGATGAAAAAAAGGGTTTTAATGGCGCCGTGAACCGCGGCCCGGCTGCTTTTGTGGATTTTCTCCGCTATTTTGAAGAAGGTTTTGGAATTAACCTTCAGGAAATCATGTTTCAAAACAAAAAAGGAGGTGACAAATGAGTCCTGTTCTTATTTTTGCCGTCACCATGCTGGCGCTAATTGTCCTCACCCTGATTATTCAGGCTATCTCTAAAATGAAAATTGTCGGTGGTAACGAACTGGGCATTGTGTCCGGCCGGGCCAGCAAAACCGGTTTTTCCACAATCACCGGCGGTCGGGTTTTTGTCATGCCTTTGTTTCACCGCTTTGCCAAAATTAGCCTAACGCCCCACACCATAGAGGTTGTGGTGGATTCAGCCATCGCTGCCGGGGTTATTCCGCTAAACGTCAAGGCTACCGTAAGCTTTGCCATCGCGTCAAACGAATCAGGCCGCGGCCGGGCTGTGACTCGGATTTTAACCATGGCCAACAATCCCAAGATTTTGCGTGAAACAGCCAGTTCCATTATCGAAGGCCACTTGCGTGACGCCATTGCCTCAATGACGCCGGAACAGGTGATGCAGGACAAGGACACTCTGGTCGCCCGGATGATCAATGTGTGTAAAAGCGATCTGGAGAACATTGGCCTTGAAATCACCACCATGAATATTGCTGACGTGGATGACCACCGCCTGGAGGGCGTTGAGGAACCAGACCTCTACATCGCCCTGCTCAAACGGATTCAGACAGCCAATGCCGACAGCCAGGCGCGCCGGGCCAAGGCTGAAGCTGATGCGGCCTCTGCCGAGGAAAGCGAAGAACGCCGGGCCGATGTTCAAGTGCGGAGCCTGGAAAACGAATACGCGCACCTGGAGGCTGATACCAAACTTCACCTGGCCCAGCAGGAACAACGAAAATCAGTGGGAATCGAAGAAGCCAAACGCGACGCCGAGGCCGCGGTCGCTGGTTTAAAAGCCCAAATCGAAGCGGAAAAAGAACTAATCGAAATGCTGAAAGCCAAGTGCGAAGCCGAAATCATCACACCTGCCATTGCAGGCAAGGAAAGGCAAATACTACAGGCCCAGGCCCAAGCCTCAAAACTTCGAGGCAAGGCGCAGGCCGAGATTGATCAACTGAAAGAAACATTACATATTCTAAACCGAAAAGATGATATCGCCCGTCAAACTTACATTATTGAAAACTTCAGTAAACTGATTCAACCTTTCGCGGAAACTTTATCTCTTTTTCCTGTGGACAAACTGACGGTCATTACCGGCGCCGAAGGTAAACACGAGCCGATTTCAGCCATTCACCCCAACGCGATTGACGCGGAAAAAAACCGACTGATTCAGGGCGCCATTGCCGATGCCTTGGGTTTGGGCGGGCATAAAAAGCAGCTTGTTCAGAAAAAGCATAAACCAGGGGCTGAAGAAGCCTGATCCTTAATTATTATTCCCGGAGCAAGAGCAAGCTCCGGGAATTGTTTTTGATTTATTTAGCTGATATTATAGTAATGAAATAAATGATTTTGGCAGCATTGGCAGTATAGTAATAAACCCCTATTTGTATCCCACATTCCGAAGTCCCGAATTCAAGTGTGAGAAGCAACACTTTTAGGGTAACAGCTCGCCCCCAGAGGGAGGGGGTACCCCCTCCCTCTGGGGGCGGAAA
>JAFGWI010000271.1 GCA_016937215.1 Spirochaetales bacterium
ATATGTCTTTTTCGCATAACCCATTCCACTACTCAAACAGAAGGAGCTAACCAATAGTTCTCAGGTCTTTAATCGATAATTACGATGCGTGATAGATTTTGGCAATCCCTATTTGGTCACAATAAATGCACGTCATTCTAATTGAAAATTGCTCAATGGAAATCGGCAGGTTACAGATAAACCTCTTTTTATTATCTATTTTTTTTTGTACATTAGGTTATATGAATTTATATGAAAAAACAGATTATATCAATAAATTGCTTTTAGATTTAAAAGCAGAATATCTGATTTCATGTTTATTTGAGGATGGTGTTGAGCCACATTATATCTTAGCAATTTTTGAAGGCACATTAAAACGAAGATGGTCTAGGGATATTAGCTATGCCGAAGTCGAAGAATTCGAAAACGGAGAGGAAGCTTTAAGTATTCACCAGAATAGGCTTGGAATTTACGATTCACTCCCCGAAGCACTCTTTCACAGATTTCCGGAAAACAAAAATGCGACAGGTAAAGAGATGGCAAAAGAGTCAATGATAATTAAGGGTGAAGAAAAGAAAGCCCGCATATTTTTTAGACCATTCGAAAATGAAATTTTTCTCCAAAATGTTCAGATAGCATTAAATGAAACCCGACTTTTTCAAAGTTTATATTTAGATCTTTTAAACGGCATAATACGTGATTTCTGGAAAATTGATGATAAGATCCCTCATAAATATGTATCGAAACTGTTTAAGGTATTGCCCTTTGTACATCAAATAATAGGGGATTACAAATTAACAGCCAAGTGCCTGGAACATATTTTAGAGGAAAAAGTAAACATTGAATATAGAAATGAAGACCCCAATGAAGATATGGTGTGTGAACATGGGTTGAACCAATTTTCATTAGGGGAAAGCATTCTGGGGGTGAACTCAATTATTGGGAAAAAAGTGACGGGATTTATTGGAAGGTTAGTATTTCAGGTGGGACCTTTAAAAAATACCAATCCCAAAGATTTCTTTTATGATGGCCCGATAGCGCATCTATTAGATTGTTTCTACGACTATTTCACACCAGTAGAACTAGATATTGTAACAAATTTACTGTTGGGGGATAAGCAAAGTAAGTTTATTCTAAAAAGAAAAACCGATCCCTTAATTTCTTATTTGGGGTTAAACACCATGATATAGTGATTTTGACCTGTTTAATGCTGACAATTAAATTAAAGAAAACCATGCCATCTAAATTAAAGTATTTCAATGTTAACTGGGAAGACGGGATGAAGATAAGCAAAGAGCATTTCATCCAGCAGGAAAATGCTTTTTACGACAGATTGAAAGATGTTCATGCCGTTTTTTTGAATAATAAAAACTTTGGATTGCTCCCTATTGACACCCAGGCTGAAAATTCGATAAAAAGCGTGTTTACTATTGACAACCAGAAGTTTTTAAAAGTACGAATTTTTCAATGCCGGGCAGTCACCCAAGGAGGTATAAGGATCGAAATCCTTGAAGAGCACTTGTTACCTGAATTTTACGTGGATCTTACGCAAGAGCTTGAAATTGCCAATAAAGGTGATAGTGGGGACTACTATATTATGCTCTCTTCCAATCTGTTTCAACGGCAACCCTTTGGTGAACTAATCGCCGATGAAGACCCACCACGCTATCCGTACTCATTACCCAAATACAAAGTTGATATTATTTCTGAAAAACAAATAAGCAAAGATGGAATACAGCCCTCATCATTCCTTATTGGTAAAATAAAAATCAACCAGAACAATCCCGAAATTTGTGAAGACTATATTCCACCGTGTATGACGACGAATTGCCACATAGATCTAATCACATTTCATGCTTCTGTGGAGAAGTTTTTCAGTCAACTCGAACTTGATTTGCTAAGTATAATTAGAAAAATTAACGAGAAGAAACAGGAGTCAAGCTTGGCCTTATCCATACTGTCGCTATCAGAAAACCTCTTGCGATTTATAACAGACAATCTTTGGCGGATGCGATGGGAAATTCCGGAATCGCCCCCGATATATATGTTTGGATATATTGCCAGCCTTGCAAGAGTAATCAGAAATGCTGTTGATTCAAATAAAGCTTCAAACAAAGAAGAATTGTTAAACTATTTTACCAGTTGGTCCGAGCTAAAGCAAGGTGATTTTGAGAAGCTCCTCGTTTATTGTATTAATTTTGAATATAAACATTTTGATATTCTGTACAGTATTGAGCAATTTAGTGAGTTTATTCAGATTATCGCATTATTGTTCGACAAACTGGAATCGCTGGCCTACATTGGGAAGAAAAAGGAAACCCATATTTTTGTTAAAGAACAAAAAACAAAGCGAAGTTTTTTGGCTGATTGATATTATTTCGAAAATATAAAAATTTTGGTTGGATATCTTGACATACCACTTGCATTCAGTGATATTCTTGACAAAAAAGAATTACGTCGAATTGATTTGAATAGATCAATACACAATATGATCCATTTGATAACTATTACTACTTACAATGAAGTAAAACACGATCCTTCTTTTGGAACTGAAATCTGGAAATATGATTTTGAAAATGTTTATAACATCCACTCTTTAAAAGATGAATTTAAAAAATCCATTCTCAGTTCAATTCGTAATAATGAAAAGAGACTTATTAACGTAAGCATAGATTTGCAAATTGAACAGATAGAAATAAGAACAATAGTTCAAGGTAAAAGGGTCAAGACTCAAATAAAACTTTTTATTGACGGAGTAATTGACAAAACAAATGAACCCTTTAATCACCTGGAGACCTTTTTCATAGGACCGCTTTCGTACTGAAAAGAGATGAAAGTATTATATGTACTCAACTGTTTTATAATATCGCATAATAATTTTATCAAAGTATGTCGAGTGATTCTATTGATACTATAAAAAGAAGAATGATCCGGAATGCCTCGAGGATTTGGGGATACCCGGATGTGCAGGAGATGAATTCATTCGATCCGGTTTTAACATTAATAATTGGCTCACTTGCGGAAGAGCTATACAATATTTCAAACGAAATAAACGAGTCGGATGATAGGATAGTTGAGAAATTCCTTGACCTGCTATTCAGCCAGAATATATTTACTCATTCCCCTGCACATGCTATTGCCTTTGCAAAGCCAATGCAACCTCGGGTATCCATAACCGATCTTAATCAGTTTTATTTCATTAAATACATTCACGATAAAGAAAAAACAGCAAATTTTGATAGTAGAAAGAACATCTATTTTACACCAACCATTGACAGTACCCTTTTTGATGCAGAAGTAAAATTCCTTTGTGCAGGAAAATACTTATATGAAACGATTGGTCAGTTTAAAGAGATACTGATAGAAGCTCCCCCCAAGTCCCCGGTAAAAAATTCTACCCTGGCAATCGGACTTAAGTTGAATCCACTAATCGAAATCCTCGATGGCCTTTCCTTATTTTTTTCGTTTAAAAATCTACAATCCGGAGACCGGTTTTATCATACATTGCAAGCAGCAAAATGGAAAATAAACGGAAAGGAAGTTGTTTTCAGAAACGGACTTGAATCGGAATTAGCAAATCTTGATGATTCACTATTTGAACTGATAAAAAATGAAAATAATATCTCTTATAAAGCATGCAGGTATGTAAATGATTTTTATAGTAGAAAATTCACAACCCTCCTTAACGGAAATTACCAATTAAAAGATTTTATCAGTAATGGGAATGGACCTCAAATACTTACCGAACTTTTCAATAATGAGAAACTAAATCTATCAGAGAAAGATATATTATGGATTGAGATTGAATTATCTCATCCCGTTTCGGCAGAAGAAATAAACGACCTGGTTATTTCAACAAACTGTTTTCCCATAATAAACAGAAAACTAAATGAATACACACATTCGATTGTCAAAGGAACAAATGTAATTCCTCTATTAACCGATGATTTGCTTTTTGATGTTAAAAAAGTTTCAGATAGTAAAGATACGGTTTACGCTCCATTAGTGTCGATTGGTAATGATCCTGAAAACGACCATACTTATATGCTAAGACAAGGAGGTATTGCAAGGTTCAACTCCCGAAACGCGAAGGAAACCATAAAACACCTGATTGATCTGGTGAGGGATGAGGCAGCAGCTTTTTCAGTTATTGGCACCGATTTGATTTCCTCCGAGTTAAAACAATTGGACCAAATCATATCGAGGCTAGAGCAAAGAATGGATACTTCCGGCATTACCAATGATTTGAATTCGTATCTGATCCTCAAATCAAAATCCGACTATGATAAAATCTATGTCCAGTATTGGTCAACAACAGGAGATGAGGCCAATAACATCAGACCAGGATCAAAACTCTCCGTTCACCGTGGAATGGATATAGATGAAAAAAGTGTTACGTTACTTACACAAACATTTGGGGGGAGGCAGAAACTGTCGAAGGAAGATAAACTGAATTCCCTTCGAAGGGCATTATTGTCGAAAGGAAGGATTGTTACAACAGAGGACATAAAAGCATTATGTTTTGAACAATTTGGCAGCGATCTGAAAACGGCAGAAGTTAAAAAAGGAGTAAGCCTCAACGATTTGCCAGGCAAAGGATTAAGCCGCACGCTGGATGTTCATCTCATATTAAAAGAAAGCAATAACTTAACTTCTGACGATATATGGCAAAAGACGGAAGAATTGAAAGTCAGGCTAAAACAGGATTCTTCTAATTTATTACCATATAGGATCTTCATTCAGTAGTGTTGTGTCAATCTTGATTTGTCTTTTCGTCATTCCAAATTTATTTCGGAATCTGCGACAAATGGAAAGACACTGAAACATATTCATCATGACGTTCCGTTAAAGGAGAGTTGACATGTTAGTATTGAGTGTGCTTAAAATTGAAATTTTAAACTTAGTCGCAATGAGATCACCGATTATTAGCATCTTTTTTATATCAATATGTTTTCTCCTGTCAGAAAAAATTGCACTATCACAGGAGAACTATGCTTCAAACATCTCAAAAATTATAGCAGGGGAAAAACTTCTTATCGCTTTTGACCTTCAAGGAGGTGGGGATTCAAATTCATTCCGTGTTATTTTATTGTTGACACACAAAGGGAACCAGCTTCAGGCGCCATCGGTTTATGGCGATGTAGGCCCTAATATTATACCGGGCAACGAGAAATCAATGGTATGGTATTACAAAAATGATTTCGGAGGAAATATCGAAGAGGTTAGTGTTACTGTTTTTGCCTACAAGGAGAATGAGCCTTTGGCAAGCTTCGAAATCGACTCAATAACCAATAATGGATATGCACCCTGCCAAGTATTCTTCGTAAATAATTCCTTGTACGCAAATGAATATCAATGGAATTTCGGCAACCCAGCATCAGGCGCCGATAACCTTGCTTTTGAGAAAACGCCTACTCATTTTTATGAAAACGGGGGAATTTACTCCGTAGCCTTAACTGCCCGTAACACCAACCTCCGGCTTGAAAATACCTTTTATAAAAGTATCGGGATAAACGCACACGAAGCCACGGTTGCCGATTTTCAGATTGAAGGGAACTACCAGTTTCCTCCCGCTAAAGTTGAATTTAAAAATCTGTCGGTTAATGCCGATGTTTTTAACTGGAATTTTGGCGATCCTTTATCAAAAAAGAAAAATGAATCAAACAATAAGGATGCTGACCATAAGTACAAACGAGCTGGGTCATATACTGTCGCGTTAATCGCAAAAAATAGTTCCAACAAACTTGCGGATACAACTTCTAAAGATGTATTAATTGGAATGATAAAACAGCCTGAAGCGCGTTTCACTTACACCAAATCGTCGGAAACGGCGCCATCAACAGTAACTTTTGAAAATACCTCATTGTACGCCACAGGTTATAAATGGGATTTCGGCGACACATCCTCGGGCAGCAAAAATTCATCAGACGAAACCAATCCAACACATGTTTTTACGGAACCCGGCAACTACAAAGTAGAACTTTTAGCCACTGTAAAAGGTGAGAAAAAATCAGGTCGGCATTCAGAAATGCTAACAATAAAAGAACTTCCAAAACCACCCCAAGCGGGTTTTGTTATTGAAAACAACAATGTTCCCGGACCTGCAACAATCGTTTTTACAAATAACTCGAAATATGCAACCGGATATTTGTGGGATTTTGGCGATCCCGGTTCGGAAAGTAAAAACTCATCAGATAAAATGAACCCTACCCACACCTATACAAAACCCGGTAAGTACAAAGTGGTGTTGACCGTATCAAATAATCAATTTAACGAAAAAAGCACGATAGCGGATTATGTTATTATCCACTGAAAAAGGAGGCGCTATTGTTTTCGGTATTTTTCAATCTCTTGTTTTAAGGCCCTGTTTTCAAGATCAATAAGTTTCAGCTTGGCACGGGCTTCTTTTAAATCTTTCTGGCATTGTGCGCAATCGGCGCCGCCACCACCCGCCTTTAACGAATTAATCTGGTCCTTGTATTTGTCAAGCTGGTCCTGTAACTTGTCTTTTTCATTTATACACTGTTGCAGTTTTTGGTTAAGTTCGCCCGTACCCCCTAATTGCTCCCTCATGTTTAATTGCTCGTTGTATGCCAGTTGAAGTACTGAAAATACATTGATGACATCGTTATACATCTTTGACTCCCATGACTCATCTTCCACAACCTGGTTTTTGGTTTTACTCAGCAATGCCCCAATATCCTGGTTTAAAACCTCGACATTTTCGCCTTGTTCCCTGGATGTCGGGATTTTTGACAATAGCACAGATACTTCGGCGACATTGGGTGCAAATATTTCCTCCTGAAATTTCAGGTTCTTCCTTAGTTTCTCTACCTCCCGTCGCGATTCATTTTCTGATATCCGGGGAGTTTGCATGGTGGTAAACGCTAAAAAAACAGCAATGACAAAGCCGATCAAAAACAGCCCGACTACTTTGAAGAAAGCTTTATTCCGCTCCTTATTATTTAGTGGTTTCATTTTCCGGTAATTTTTTGATTAAACCAACTCTGTTACAAATCAGAACATCATTTTCCCTGATATTACTGTGGTATATGGAATCATCGGGGTCCAGGGCTTCTTTCAGCCGGAATAATTTGCTCCTGACCTTGAAAAAAATCCATTGGTCAGGTTCATTGCTCTCGTTGATATACGAAATGGCGCTTTCGGGGTTCATGCTGTTGTAATCATTTACAAAGAAATAAAAAAGCCTTCCAAGCGCCATACCCACAGGGGCTTTTGCCCGAAAAGTGGTTAGCTCCGGATCATGCATATTTTTCTGAAATACAAAACTAATGACAACAGGATTTTCCATTTCCTCATCCGACGGGTCATCAATATATTCGTTAACCGGGTATTCCCACTTTTTAAATTTTTTTGGGGGAACTTCAAGCAGACAAATGATGGACTGATTTAACAGAATAGGCACCAGGAACCACAACAACGATAGATGCCACACGAACTGCGCAGGGGTGGAAACCAAAAATGAAAAGGAAAGATTGGAAAAAAAATAAGCAAATAGCAAGATGCAAAAAACAAAACCGATTTTCACAGCAAACAGCTGTTCGCGGTACCACGGAAGCGCCCGGGTGGCAATAACCAGATGCAAAATCCCACAAAAAATGATAAAAAGCTGACCAAACACCAGTAATTTTATTTCGCTGGCCGTTGAACTGAAGAAGGCTAATAAAGTTGACAACGACAGGATCAGGGAAGCCAAAACCACATAAAACAAACTCGGCAATCCATACTTTTTTAATCCCTTTACTTTTTTAAACAGGACCAGATATACCCCCAGCCCGAGGATCAGGCTGCCAATTTTTAAAGCCAAGCTTGTTTCACTCATTTCATCTCTTTTGTAACTCTACTAAAATTAGCGAAGTTTACTAATAATTCCTAACACAGTATTGATTTTGGTTTTTCAAAAAAATTTACAAAGACCTCTTTACTTCATAAACTTTCATGTCTGCTTACTGGTCCCTCACGCAACGAACACTAAACCCACGCTGTTTGTCATCGTTGTGCCAGTCAAAGTCTGTACGATCATTGTTCAATAAAAGATCTCTCGCCCGCGTTGAAGAGGTCTCTATCTCACTCCACCAAAAACCAATATAACCAACTACTCTGTAGAATGGCGCTGAATCCCAGCTGGTCATACTTGAGCCTCCAGGAAGGGCTGAAAAACCATAATTATTTGTACCATTGCCATTACCTTCCCAGCCAGTTGTGGTTTTTAAAGCGTTACCTTCTTGATTCTGGTGTCCTTCGCCTGCTATAAAATTCCTCAATTGTTCCCATTCCTCAAAGGTTGGTAAATGCCAACCATCCGGACAGATATTCCCGGATGTTGCTGTGTACCAATTATACAGACAGCCATAAGTTTCAAAATAAGCCGGATTGTTTTCATAG
>JAFGWI010000272.1 GCA_016937215.1 Spirochaetales bacterium
GCTCGCGAATGCAACCAAAGGATTTCGAAGCGAAGCGGAGTTATGGAAAGCCTGGCCTGCTGTAATGAAATGAAAGCAGGAAACGCCGAACGTAACAACCAGCTAAACAAATACTAATAAATTAATGAAATTCACTGCGAAATGTGAGAAAAACCTACTGAATGCATTTCATTTAATAAATTTGATTATTTTTATTAATATTCCATGGCATGGAGTAAATATATTGACTTAAAATGCTAAAAGATTATAATTAGTTTTGGTTTGTCTTATTGGATGGAAAGTTATGCAAAATGAAATTTATTACATAGAAAAAGATAATCAGCTATTTATTAAAGCCAGCGGGCATATTACTGCCAATATTTGCTTTGGTTTGCGGCAAAAGGTTTTTTCCCGTATCGAACATCAACCGATGGTTACAGCCATTTACGCGGATCTGTCAGAATGCGAGTACATGGATTCCACTTTTATGGGGCTACTCATTGGTTTTAATAAAAAACTGCTCAGTCAATTGCATAAAAAGCTCTGTGTTATTCACCCCTCCAAGGAAAGCCAGGAGCACCTGACTGATCTGGGCTTGGATAAAATACTGGGTTACTGTAACACAGAGGTCGATTTCCCGGATAAAATGGATCTGATTTCCCAAAAAGACAGTTTGCCCCCGGAATTCGTTCTCAAAGCTCATGAGGACTTAATCGAAATCTCCGAGGAAAATAAAAGTCGTTTTAAGCTTGTCAAGGACATTCTTGCCAAAAAGCTAAGGGACCAATCCTAATCACTACACCTTTTACTTCAAGGTCGATAAATAATCTTCAAGAATCACTGTGGCAGCCATGGCATCGATTTTGTCTTTTGCCTTCTTGCTGTTGATTCCTTGCTGTTGAAGGCGTTGTTGGGCAATAAAGCTGGAATAACGCTCATCATATAATTGGACCACAATATTTCTCTCTTCAAGGGCTGCTTTGAGTTGATGGGATAAAGGGCTTGTAATGCCTTCTGTACCATCTTCTCGCAAGGGATAGCCAATAATAACCTTCACGACCTGTTTTTCAGCAATAATAGCCAAAAGATCCTTTACCACCTGCTGGTAATCCTTGTAATGGAGCACTGAATAGGGAGAGGCAATCATTTGGAGGGGATCGCTTATGGCAATCCCCACCCGCTTTGTTCCTGGATCAATGGCCATTAACCGGCCTTTTAGTTGAGTAATTTTTCCCTACCTGTTGATCAATCGGTCGACAACCATATCGGTTATATCTATTTCTGGGACAAAATAAATCACAGAAGGGTCTTTTTTATCAAGCACAAGAGAATAGCCCTTTTCCGAAGCGATATTTTTAATTACTGAATAAAGCGATTTGACAAAATCGTCATTATAGCGCAAATTTTTAAAGCGCGTGTCCAATTCTTTCTGCTTAATGCGCTTATATTCAGCCAAATAGTTCTGCTTTTCAAAAATCTCGGTTTCCTTTTTCAGGATTTGGTCATCAAGATCATTCTCGCCATCAGTCTGATTTTTTTCTTCAACCAGGCGCAGCCGCTGTGCCTCCAGCTTGGTTATATCTTCCTTGATTTCAGCTATTTTTTCCTGAAAAGACTCCTGCAACTTGCCAAGATCCCGAAAGGCCCGTGATTCCTTAAGATATTTTTCAGCCACAAAATCAATATCCACAAGTCCTATTTTAGGAATATTTTCTATTGCCCCCAGGGAACAAACAAAAACAAGGGTTACCAGGGTAATCAATACTATTTTTTTTATATCCATTTTTATTCTCCTTACCAAAAGATTGCAAAGGACCATACTTTTTTACTTCCAAGAAGTATTTATCCCTTAAAACCTGCCACCTTTTTCAAACTTAAATTCATTTTTAATAACAACTTTCCGATTTTTAAAAACCGCCGGGCTGAGTAATGGCCACAACAAATTTAAAACCCATGCCATTATCACCAAAATTGATATCACCTGGAATCCATTCCAGCTGATTATCATTGAATTTAAAGCGTTGAGCCAGGTACAAGCGAAGTGGAATTCCCGGAATTGATAATTTTATACCACCGCCAAAGCTGAAATAAAAATCATCGAGCTTCATTGACGCGATATCTTCCCGATCCGGCCACAGGGCTGCTCCATCAAAAAACCATGTCCACCAAATATACTCTTTGATCAAAGGGTGACGAAGTTCAACACTGAAATCCAGCATGGATTCACCGTCCCAAACAGGGCTCCAGCCTCTGGCTGTTGACATACCGTCGATATAGAGCTTTTCCCTTTCAGTAGCCTGAATAACACATTCGCCGCCAAATAAATCATAGTTGGGAAGCACAAAGCCAATGGCAGAATGAATGGCCAGAACTGTCTGGAAATCCCAGTTTTTCAACACAGGAATTTTGAACAAGGTTAAAAAAGCCTCGGCCCGGGTTTTTAATTTTATATAGTGACGGTCTCCCAATAAAAAACCACCGGCAAACTGAATGTACTGAGATAAATAATTACCGTTTTCAGGATTATAATAAATATCCCTGTTGTCCCAATAAAGGGTTGTTCCCCAGGTATCAATAAAACGGAAAGTATTATAATTATCGCGAACCGTGCTGCTATAGGGCCGGAATTTATTTTGATCATACCAGATATAGGAAATGGCTGTTGACAATCCTGTGGATATACCCAGGCGACCAAAAAGAACATCCTTAAAATAGCCGGTATTACCGCTTAAAGACAAATCGTAGGAGTCATATTTCGTATCCACCGCGTTCGCGCTGGTGGTGCCGGCGCTCAAAGCCTGGTTGTATTCTTCCACGCTGGTGTAGGGGTCGGGAATATCCTCTGTTTCAAAAATTGGTGCCATCACATCCTCCATGGCATTTTGAATCAAATTATGATAAAAGGATAAACTGGCTCCCAGACCAAAGCCTTTGCCAAAAAGATAATTGTCCTGGTATTTAAACGAAAGCCCCTGCCTGATGGGAGATGCTTCCGTATCAACCCCAAGGGTTATTCCCTGGCCAAAAACATTTCTGTCAGACCAGCCTATTGTGCCGGACACAGGAAACTCATCACCCGAAAAGGTCAAAGCAAATTTAAAATCCGCCCAACTTTGCTCTGTGACATTTATAACCAGATCCATCAATCCTTCGGAACTTCCCTGAGGGGTCTGAATATCGATGGCTGAAAAGTATTGAAGATTATTCAGGTTTAAATAACCCTTGCGTATTTTTTCAACACTGAAAATATCACCCACCTCAAAGGGCAATTCCCGAAGAATCACTTCTTTTGAAGTTTTTTCGTTTCCTGTAATGATGATGTTTTCAATATGGGCCTTGTCCTTTTCCACAATTTTTATATTGTAGGAAATGGTTTTATTATCCTCATCCCTGTTTTCATTAACGAAAAACTGGTTATAAATATAACCATTATCAGCATATAGCGATTTAATAGCTTCAATGCTCTGTTGCCATTCCACCTTATTAAAAAGTGTATTCTCTTTTTGATAAATGTATTTTCTAAGTTCATCCTCTGTGAATATAACATTACCTTCAAAATTGACATCTCCGAAGGTATATTGAATGCCTTCGTTAATATAAAACACAAGAATCAGATAACTGCGGTTGGTTTGAGGGTCTGCTTCATTTTGACGCTCAACCCTGTCAATTGAAATATCCACAAATCCGAATTTTCGATAGTAATTTCTGATCAAGTCTTTATCAAGCTCCAGATTGCTTTCCAAAAATATACCGGAGTTAAACAAATCCTGTTTTTTGGATTTCAATTGGCCGCGCAGAGTGCTCGCCGAGGCATAGGTATTACCAACAAACTGGATTTCCTTAATGCTTGTTTTATTTCCTTCAGATATCTTAAAATAAACGCTAATTCCCTGGTCTTCTTCATCAATTTTCGATTCTGCGTCTACTATAATACCATCAAAGCCTTTTTCCAGATAATAACTGCGTATGGATTCTTCATCCACCCGTAAAAGCGCGTCATCCTTAAAATCACCTATCTTGATTAATACCTGATCCAATAAATCATTACGGGAGATGCTTGAATTACCCTCAAATACGATGGAAGTTATAACCGGTTTTTCTTCGACCGTAAAGACAATAACCACGCTATTTTTGTTTTCATCACCAGGCTCGGCATTGCCTTCGATATAATCGAATTTATCCAGTGCGTAAAGCTTATCCTGGAGATCGCTAAATAATTCAAAAGTGAATCCTTGACCAATATAATTTCTGAACAATGGTTCCAGTTCTGAAAATTCAACATATTTTAAGCCCTTGAAGGTAAAATCCTGAATTGGTTTGTCAATAAACCATGATGAATCCTCCTGTGCCGTTATTATGGAAGGGGCGATGATTATTAGCGCGATTATAAGCAACTTTCTCATATTTACTCCTTGGTTATTGTTAATACGAATAATTCCATTCTAAACTAATACTGTTATCCAGTATATGTAAATCGTTCACATGCTCGTCTGTGGGTTTAAAAGACCATTCCAGATTAAAAAATGGCGTAGGCCACTCCAGGGTCAATTCCAATTCCGGTTTAACACCAAACAAGTCCAGCCCTTGAGCGTTTCCTGCTGCATCATAATCTGTTTCCTTTAATCTTACAATACCCATAATCATTAGATCTTTCCCAAAATACTGACCTATATAAATTGTTGTATTATCAAGGTATTCTCCTAATGTGGCTGGCTTTTGTTCCTGGTCTTTGCCCTCATCAGAACCGATTACCTTATCTTTTAATATATTTTCCACCACCTGTGTCCGGATAGAAAAAATATCCAGATTAAATGTCTGGCGAATGGCTTCCTCCAGAGGCCTGAAAAAGCCGAATTCGGAAAGAAGTTCACTGGATAGCAAAACAAGAGAAACGCCGCCTTGCTGAAATTGTTCCTGAATAGCCCGTCCCATAATAAGATAGATTTCCACTTCGCTTTTTGAAGGATCTGATTCAAAACGAGGGTTAAAATCGTTGAGAAACTGATTGTCTGCTATCAGAAAAATGCTGACATCTTCTCCTTTTTCATCGATCTCCCGAATACGCGCTCTTAGTGAAATACGGGGGTCAAAACGACCGGTCTCTAGCATATCAAAATTGATATTTCCGTTTTCAATAAAAAAATTACGATTGAAAAAGAAGATCTGGCCTCCCTGCAAAGCTGTATTGCCGCGTAAATCCAGAAAATCCCTGTTGCTCTCATAGAGAATATGAACCGAAGAATTTTGTTCGGCAAAACAGGTTAACACCGGAATGGTTCTGCTTGGCCAGAGAAATTCGAGTTTACGGCCTGAAATAAAATTCATATCAACCACCAGCTCAGCTCCACCCTGCTCCTCAGCCTCGTTCTGGCTTTGATCATCGCTGAGTGTCAGAGCACAATAATTAGCCGTGACTTCTCCATCAATACGAATCTGACTTTCATTTCCGGAAATATTAATGTTTCCCAATGCGTAGCCGTCAATCACTATGGATCCCAAATCCAGATAGGTATCAAGACCATAGGAACCACTAATATCAAATTCAAATCGATAGGATGAGGGAATCCAATGACTGAGCTCCAATTGACCCACCCATGTAACATTGGTATTTTCAACACTAAATTGCCTCTGATCAAATCGAATCTGCTTTTCATCAAAAACAATGGCTGAATTCACCCCTTTAAAAAGTGAAGTTGAAAAAAAGCTTATAAATGCCGCGTTTTCCACAGTGACTTGCCCAGTATAATCAGGATCACTGATCAATCCATTGATGAGAATGTTCTTTCCACTGACTTTTCCATTGCGGAATTCCAGCACATCCTTGTCAAAAATCATGGGTGATAAGGCTGCTAAATCAATATTAATGTTCGCCATTTCTGCATCGATCCACACACTTTCCTGACCTGGCGCGATTACCTTATTGTAAATATTTCCGGAGATTTCAGTGGTTAACGGAAAAGGAGAGCTCAGGGAAATTCTTAGCTCTCCTTCGGGGCTGATTTTACCTTTAAAAACATTATCCGGCCCGCCGGAAATAAGATAAACTTCATCAGACCGTGAGAAATAAACATTCCAGGGCTTTTGCGGTTCATTACCAAAGGTAAAATTGTCAAATAAAATGCGAGAGGTAAAATCATCGGTTAATAAATTGAGCCCCTCTTTTTCGCCATAAGGAAGAAAAAGACCACTTACACCCACCTCGGCCTCTACGGATCTGCCAAAGAACTGTGTTGAATAAAGGGTTTTTAGCGTGAAATCCTTTTCATTAAGGGAAAAACGACCTGTTCCGCCTTGAAGATAATGCTCGAGGTAGCCAATCGTCAAATTATCAAAAGCCAGCTCCCCCTCAAAAAAACTGATATTAGCAGAAAAATCAAATGTATCGGTATTTATCTTGGCTTTCAAAAAATTGGCACTCATGGTCCATTCTGGACTTTGGACAGAACCGGCTATTTCCACACGACCTTGAGCGATACCCGATAAAACCGGACTAATATAACGCCTTAATGGGGCCGAGGAAAATTCAAAATCCAGGTCAAATTGATTTTCCAGATAATTTCCAGAAAGATAATATTTTTCCTTGGTGCCTTGATTCTCCAATAAAAAAGATATTTCACTTAATTCAAATTTTTCCAAATTCCAGTCTGTCCGTCCCTTTCCTTGTACTGAAGAAAACTCATCTTTATAATCAATCTTTGAAAGAATAAATTCCCTTTGATTAAGAAAAAAAGATAAATCCAAATAGTTACTCTTTGAATTAAAAAAAATCCCATTTTCCAAAGAGATTTTTGGAACCGTGACTTCCCAGGACTTCAGATTTTCAAAAAACCCGCTTGCCTCAAAAGCAATATTCATTTTCGCGCCTTGAATATCGGGAATGACCACAGGGAAATCACCTGCCTTGGCTCGAAAAGTAAATCTTTTCTGTCCCTGAAAATCCATGTTCAGTGACAAACCATAGTCTCCTGAAATATGCAGCAATTTATTCTTTATAAAGTCGCCCTCAAATTCATATGGAACATCATTGATGACAAAATCTGTTTTAAACGAAATTTTGTCCCAGGTATCGAGTTGTATTTCAACCAGTCCTTTATACCAATAGGATTCATATTGAATCGATACAGGTTTGATGGTAATACCTTCCTGATCTCCCTGTAAGGATAGATCAAGATAGTTTGTTTTATCTTCATAATCTGTTAAATTAAATTGCGGTGTATCTATAATAAAATTCTCAAAATCGGTTTCCAGATTGATGGTAGAATTCAAAAAATAACTATCTGCGAATTCCCAGATACTCTCTGAATATTGATTTCTGGGTGATAAAAGCTTATAAAGCAAGGCAGCAGGAACATCGGACAACTGACAATTAAGCGTTAAATAGGATTTTTCATCTAGCCTGAATAATCCATTTGCTAAAATACTGTCATCAATACCAGGAAAGGCCAATGAGGCTTTCATATCATAAAATATTCCCTGGGAACGCGGATAAAGATCCAGATCAAATTGATCAAACCCGCTGGTGCCCAAATAAAGTTTTTGACCGCGTAAATTCACGCTGCCCGATTCCCGATTAATCAAGATGGTCGCGTCAATATTCTTATCCGCTGCCAGCCCCTTTAGATCCACAATATTCAATAACCCTTCAGGAAACAAATTGGCATACAAAATATTACCCACAAAATCAATTTTCCCTATATTGGAGTCGATGACAAGAGGATCAAAGGCAATAGATTGTTCATCACCTTTAGCTGAAAAGGAAACCAGAACATCGGGCGGAAGCAAGGGGTGCCTCAGTGTAAAAAGAGCATCCAGCTGATACTTAAGCTCACCACTTGTAATATGATATTCCAGGTTCCCTTTAGAGGTAATCGAGGAATCCAGAAAATCATTGATGTCAATATCTGAAATGGAACCTTGAAAACTGATGGTGTCAAGAGGTCTGTAATCTTCAGTTTCAAATATTACATTAAGGCTTTGTTTCAATAAATCATAGGTAAAATCCAGGTTTAAGGGGGATTTATCGGCAACCTTGCGTATTTTTAATTGCTTATCCCGGAAGGTAAATTGAAAGCTTTGCTCATTCAGACTCATGAGGCTGGATGAAAAATCGGCAAGGGCCAAATTAAAATCCACCCAGGAAAGATCCTTTGGAATAAAACCATTAAGCCGGAAACGGGTAGATATCCAAAAATCATCATACTCAGGAAAATCCACACGGGCTGAACCGCGTTTTAATTCAATTTGAAAATTGTCATCTTTAATGGCAATATCAAAGGCAATATCACGCATCTGCAACTGATTCCCTTGAAAAATCCCGTTTATGCTTATTTGAGATGTTGAAACCTTAAAAGAATAGGGGGTGTTGGACAGACGATCCAGAAGGTCCATGATCATTGAATTAAACCCAGGATCAAGGGGTTGATCAAAATCAAAAAACAAACGGGTTCCAGAAAAATTGATTTCCGAAACCGCGTGAATCACATCAGAATCCAGCAACAAACGAAAAATATTATAGCGGATTATAAATTTTTCAAAACGCAAATACCCCTCAGGATTGCTCTCATCGTAGAGGATGAGTTGATTAATTTCAAAAGCGTTTAATAGTGAAGGAGAAATACGGTTGTAATGAATTTTTTGTCCCCATTCCTGTTCCAGATAGGAAATAATGGCTCCCTTTAATAAATCCATTTGTTCTGTCAATTTTCCATTAATAAAAACCAGCAAGAGCGCCAGAATAGCAAAAATAATGAGAAGAAATAAAATACGAATAAAGTAAATGATCATTGTCTTTGCCATATTAAAAAGGTTTCACTAACCTAAAATATACCACTACTTCACCTGAATCGACAGAATCTTCGTCTTTTGCTTCAAAAATCCAGGATAAAATGCGGTTTTTAACTTCAAGATCTACCTCAGGATAGCCTGAAGAGTGCAAAATCAAAACATCAACAATACGGCCCGATTTATCAACGCTGATTTCAAGATCCAGCTCTGTTTCCTTGCCTTCACGGTACAAAATTTCAGGAAAAGCAGGAAGCGGATTGCTCAAGGCTTTTCGCTTTTCGTTTTGCCACTGAATCTCCTGTTTTTGATAAACCTTGCCCTCCCTTGAAGCAAAATCAGGCAGATTTTCCAGTTCAGGCGCAAGGGGCAATGCCTGTTCAATGGCGGCTAATTCTCTTTGAAAAATATCATCTGCCAATGGCCCAGGCCCATCATCAAGCAAAGTGTCCCTCTTTGCTTCCTCGGCATCAAAAAAAAGGATATCTCCCTTAATTTCAGATTGAATTTTTTTATGATCAATAGATTCCAGGCTGCGGGACATATTGTAAACAGATTCTTCAATTTCACGGCTCTTATTATCATCAGCCTTTTTTTGATATTGCTGTTGATCGAATTCCTGAAAAGGTACCAGATCACCGGCCAGGAGATCATCAGACTCAGCCTTATTCAGCAATAAACTTCCCTGCAGAAAAATTTCCACTGAATTATCATGAGTCGGACTCAGGGGAGGTTCACAAAACCACAATAAGGCAAAAACCACCCCATTAATCATAAGAGAAAGAATAAAGGTAAAAAGCCTATTTTTCCCCATTCTCTCCGATCTTCTTCCTGGTCAAAAGAGAAATGGATTGTACACCGGCTTGTTTTGCCATATCCATGATTTCAACCATGCTTTTATAAGCTATATTTTCCTCACCTTGAAAAAAAATTCCCTTACTTGATCGATTACGTAATTCCCTCTGCAATTCTTTTATAAAATCTTCCTTTAAAACCAGAAGCTCCCCTATATATATATCCTTTGACTCGGTAAAGGTTACGATAATTTCCTTGTCAACTGAAGGTGATGAGCTTTGAGCCTGGGGCAGATTCACACGAATCGAAGGATTGATTGACAGGGAAGAACTTACCATAAAAAAAATCACCACTAGAAAAATAACATCAATAAGTGGGGTCAACAGAATATTCTGGTCGCGTTTTCTATTTTTTTTCATCAGTACTCCTCCTGATTTCAAGAGTTTTTATGTGACGATCATCTCGGTCAAGCACAGTATATTCAACACTATCGATGATCATTTTAAAGCCCTGCTGAGGAATTTGGCCGGTTTTTTCACATAAAAAACCACCAAGAGTATCAAAATCGCCCTTTTCCAGCGAAATACCTGTTTCCTTGGTAAAATCCTCTATATCAACAATTCCCGATGCCCTGAAATGATAGGCCTCCAGTTTTTCAATAAGCCTTGATTCAACATCATCCCGGCCTGGAATCGATCCGACTATTTTTGTTGCAATCTCGTTGGCTGTGATTATTCCAAGAATACTCCCGTACTCGTCGGAAACAAAAACCAAAGGCAATTTACGGTGATTCATCTCAAGTAAAAGATCAGGAATCCTTTTGGTGTCAGGATAAAAAACAGCCGGCCTGAGCATCTGATCGATGCTCGAATAATGCTTTAGCGCGAGGTCCTGAATATCCACGTATCCCACGGCATTATCGGTTCTATTTGAAAAAATGACAATATGAGGCACTTCTTGCTTCTTATAAATCGAATAAAGATGCTCAATCGAATTGTTAAGCTCACATACAGGTAGATGGTGAAAGGGCACCATCACTTCACGTGCCGTGGTCATCTTAAAATCGAAAACATCATCAATCAAGCGTTGGCCTATCTGGGGAATACCGGTCTCCCGGCCGACCAATTTCAGCAAAAGCCTGAGATCATTTCGCGTATGAAGAATCTTTTTTTCCTTGTGCTGCCGCAAAATAGTCAGAATAAACCAAACAATCGAATTAAAAATTAAGGTCAGGGGATAAAAAAGCAGAAAGAACACAAATAACAGGGGAGCAAGGCGGATACTCAGGTAGTCGGCTGAACGCCTGAAAAAGGATTTAGGCAAAATTTCCGAAAAAATGAGAAGCACAAAACTCAAGGCCAGGGAACCCATCCAGGTTGTCCACTCAGGAGCCCCTAAAGAAGACAAATAACTTTTAAAAAAAACCGTTGCGCCTACCACTGAAAGATTGGTTCCGATCAACGTTACGCTGAGAAGGCGCTGAGGCTTAATCAAAAGATAATAAGCCGCTTTGGCGTATAAAACCCCCTGTTCTTTTTTTGCGTACAGATTTATCTGGTTGGCCGAAAGAATTCCGGTTTCAATACCAGCAAAAAATCCGGCAGACAGAATAAACAGGAGAATGATCAAAAGAATCATCATGGTTCCACTCTCCTTAGTTCCAACCCAAGGATACGCGTTCGGCCGACCTTTTTAACCACAAACTCCAGATTATTAAAAACAAGAGACTCTCCTGGCAAAGGGAATTTACCCAATTTTTCAACAATCATACCCGACACTGTTCTGGCATCGCTTTGGACCTCGCAATCCATAAGATCCTCTAGTTCATCTATTTCCATGGCCCCGGGAACATAATACCAACCGCTGCGAACCTCAAGAAGGCTTCGTTTGTCAGTTGAATAAAAATAATCAAGCAAATCGCGGACAATCTGCTGAAAACTGATAATCCCAGCCGTGCCGCCATATTCGTCAACAACCAGGGCCACCTGATTATTGGATGTCCGCAATTCCTGCATCAAATCGGAAAGTTTTTTGGAATCAGGGATTTTATGAAATTCACGAACATGGCCTTTTAAGCCGGTCTCACCGACCAATCCCAGGCGATAGGGAATGAGATCGCGCACATCAATATAACCCAGAAGATGATCAAAATCCCTATGGTAAATCAGGACAAAGGAATCAATAATCAATGAATCATCCTTTTCTATTAAAGAAAGCAATTGTGAAACTGAAAGATTATCCTCAATACCGCGAAGATGATTACGCGGAATCATCATGTCACAGGCCAAATCATTTCTAAAATCGAGAAAACTCTCGAACAATTCCCTTTCGTATAAATTGATCATTTTTTCCTTATAACCGATTTCAATGGCATAATTGATAAGCTGATTCCTAACAGCATCAGCTTGCTGATCACTTTCCTTGTGCAAGGGAAGAATGCGGTCGTGAAGCCAGAGCAGAAATCCGGTTACAGGTGAAAAAAGGCGTTTAAACACCTGAAGGGGCCCGACAGATAATTGTGAAAACCTGAGTGAATGGCGGACCGCGATGTTTTTGGGAACCATTTCACCGAATATAAGAATAAGAGGGGTCATGACAACCATAGAAAAAACTTCTTCACTCATAAAGGGAAAATGCTCGGCTGCCTGCCTTGAAAGACTGGTCGCGAAAAGATCGGTGGCAATCACATTTACAATCATATTGCCGGTGAGAATGGTAACCAGAATACTCTCCTGTGAAGCCAAAATTTCCTTGATGATCGATTTTTTGGCTACCGGGGTTTTTCTCAATAACTCATCGCGTTCAAGACGGTTAAGCGAAAAAAAAGCAGATTCGCTTCCTGAAAAATAAGCGGACAAGACTAGAAAAAAAACCAGACACAAAGCTGAGATAATCCATTGCCACAACAGGGAGTCAAGAAGCATTATATAGAACTCGCGGCTTTATAACTTAAAATCTGGGCCTTTAACAACTCCAGGCGTGATTCGGTATTGTCAATAATGCGGTTAAAAATGGAATATCCGAAAATGGAAGGAATAGCCACTCCCAAACCAAAGGCTGTTGTCACCAAAGCCTGGGAAATACCACCGGCGAGAATAGTGGGGTCGGAAATACCAAAAAGCTTCATATTCAGAAAGGAAATGATCATACCGCTCACTGTTCCCAGAAGCCCCAGCAATGTCGCGACATTGGCAATTCCCGAAAGAAGGGATACATTTTTCTCAAGCAGGTTCATGCAATAAACGCTTTCGATTTCCATGATCTTCTGGATTTCCTTTTCACTGCGGTGAAGATTATCCAGAGCCTTGGAAAAAACCCTGGCTTCCGGCGAATTCTTCTTTTTTAATTCACTTTTAATAAACAGATAATTCCGCCTCATCATGTGCTGGGCAAAATCACCAAAAAGATTATCACGACGCTCTCTGGTACTCAAACAGTACCTGGCTTTATCAAGAATCAAAAAGACAGAAACCAATGACAATAGCACAATCGGTACAATAATGGGCCAACTTTGCAGAATATATTCAAACAAAACAACGCTCCTTAATCAATAATATTTTCTTGCTTTAACTGGTATTTGCTGATCCGGAGCTTGCCCCAGCCCCAGGAAGGGCTCGGGCCGGGCTTATGCGCCACTTCGCTATCGCTTCGAAGGTTTTCGCGCTGAAATTATCCGCGCGAAAACGCTTGGCTTCGCTTGTTTTGAAAAACAAGCTCGCCTGGCTCCAATCCCTAAGCTGATTACCCCGGCTGCTTCTTTAAATTGAACAAATAAACTGATCCCAAACAAGGCCAATCGCCTTTGCGGCACTGGTCAAAGCAAAAACCTCAAAGCCCTATTTGCCTATCCATCAGCTAAAAACTCACACCAAGCCGGACCTGGCCAAAAAAAGCAGATTCACTCTCATTTATGTATATACCCAAGCGGCTTTCAAAATCAATATGCTTTTCCCAAGGCAGCTTAATGTCAAAAAAAACATAAACCGGATTGGATGAATCACAATAATCAAAAATCCAGTAAGGAGAATAAACATGTGACTGAACAGCATAGCCTCCGCCCGGGCCAAAAACCAGAAAATCGGGCCAGTTCACATAAAAAGCAGTTTCAACACTAGCTCCCATAACCAGGCTTAACAAATCATAATCACCGTCCAACCGGATTTTCAGCTCTAGCGCTTCCCTGGGCCAAACAGAAACAGAGGCCTGTGTCCAGAGCCATTTCCCCTGGGTGGATTCCATCTCTCCCCCATGAGTTTTAAGAGAATCCCCCTCCATATAGGAAAAATCAAGTTGAGATTCAAAAGATTTACTTTTATGAAAATGAAGGGTGAAAGTATAAAATAATCGGGCCAAATCCGAAACCCTTAAGGGCAAGCTCCTTTTTCCGCCATCATCGGAAAGTAAAGCAGGGTATTCTTTTGAGTAGTGGCCAGATAATTCCATGCTTAAATAGGGGTTTAAAAAGAGGCCCAGTTCCAGCCGGGGGTAAAAAGCCACAGTGTCGGAATAATCAAAACTTGCTCCAGCCTTAAAAAGCCAGGAATCAGGCATACTACCCATTACAACACTGGCAGAACTCAGATGACTGTTTATAACAGAAGCGGCCGGGCCAAGCATATCGCTTTGTTCCAGTTCCAGAACCAGGAAATCAAGATCCAGATTCAACCGACTTTGATGATAAAAATACCAGGAAAGCTGATCCTGGAACTCGGAAAAGAGCTGAGTGCTTTGGGTGAGCCGATTAACACACAGGCCTGTTCCTGCCTGCAAGCGGGGAATAATAACAAAGGATGAATCGCTGTATTCAAGATAATTCTGCTGAATAAAGGACAATGATAAAAAAGAAAGAGAAAAACCGCCAGATAAGCCAAAATCCATTTGATGAATCTGACTTTTCTCAAGAAGAGTATCCATTAGGGACAAATATTTCACCATCATTGTCAAGCCCGGTTCCATTCCCAAGGGCAGCACATTCAGCTGAAGTTCATTTTCCAGAAGCCCCCTGCTCTGCCAATTTCCCAGCACTCGAAAAAGGCCGCTTTCCTGATTATCCAGATCAGCCGGAGGGAATTCCACCCCTTCAATAGCCACCTCAAGGGCCTTTGAGGATTCGTAAGGAGCCAGGCTGATGAAATCGATCAAGGAATTTTCATAGCTCGAAACAAGCAGCTCCCGGCCATAGGGAACAGAAAGCACTTCCCGGTCCTGGGCAGTAATCAAAAATGAAGGGATATCCAGAGCATTCTCATCCTGGGCTATAAGAAAAGCATGGGTGAGAAATAATAAAAGCAGCAGAATTGGAAAAGACCGATTCATAAAGAGCATCATAAAGGTAAACAGAGGCTTTTTCAATCAGCTATTTCCAATTTTAATCATTGCCGGTAATAAAATCGAAAAAGAATTGAACCAAGCTATTCTCAGCATTTCCTTGAAGAAAAGCTTGGCTTGATCAACTTTCCAGCTGCTTGCCGGTCTTGTGAGGATTTTGATATTATTTACAATCATTTCAATAGAGACATTCTGAGGAGGTAGGACGAAGGATCTACCTTGTTTAAACTGGTAACTCGCCGAGCATGCACCCAAACACTATAAACTAAAGGCAATGTGTTCCCCTTTAACCGAGATTCTTCACTTCACTGCGCTGCGCTCAGAATGACAACAGCCTTTCGCACAATTTGTACTCACATTGAGAATTGCTGGGATGACAACGGTGTACCTCCGAATCCTTACTATGCTTTCAGCTTAGGGACCGGAGCCATGTCAAAGCATTTTTTCAAAAATGCTTTGACAAAGCGTTTTTTCCCGGATAATTTCCGGGAAAAAACCTTCGAAGGCGGGAGCCGAAGTGGCCGAGGGCCCGGCCCGAGCCCCCCCGGGGCTGGGGCAAGCTCCAAAAAATGATTTGCAGAAATCCCCTTTATCTTTTGAAAGTTTTATCCGAATCAAGATACTCCACAAACAAAAAGGGAGCGGCATCCGGGTCGCCATCAAAGGATTCGGCCACTCGATTTCCAACACCGCTTATGATGATGGAAAGGGCATTTCCCTGTTTCCAGGCTGGCAAGTCTATAATGGTCTGAATCAGGGAGCTAATATCCGATGTTTGCTGGTCTGGACCAGAGGTATTAGCGCTTGTCCAGGGTTGGGGGCTCCAGGAGACAACAAGGGGGCTCAGCTTTCTATTTGAAAGGTCGTGGCGAAAGGGAAAAAAACGGGGAGAATCGGCTAGGTGTTCAGCTCGGATAACTAGGTAAGCTATACCGGAAGAGACTTCATCGCTTTGAAACTGAATAAAGGCCTTTTTAACCACAGCGGACCGGGGAATATTCACATGGCGAAATCTTAAGCCAATGGTCTGGTATCCCCTGTCATTTGTCAATTCGATGTCAGTTGAGTTCATGTACACAAAACCGGATTCACGCTCTTCCGCGTCATCTTCGGAGCAGGATACTCGTATTATTAATTTTTTTTTTCCGATTGTGAAATCGAAGTTTTCACAATGCTCACCGAATCCATAAGAGCCATGGTATCGACACGAAAGGTTTTAAAATCAAGGCGGTTTCCTTTGATGGACACATAGGAAAAGCTGGGGACCAGGAGTTGAGAGCAGGTGGCAATAAAGTCGGGCTTCCCGGTGAGCAGGCTGTAGTATTTGCTGCCTGTGGCGGAATTCAGTGTCAAATAAAGGGTGCCGTCGGGATCAACTAGGGCGAATGTTTTATCATATTTCTGAAAAAACCTGGGTTTGTCATCGCGCATAACATGGGTACGGGCATAGGAATGATCATGGCCGGTAAAGACCATATCAATCTTATATTGATCAAATACAGGATACAAGGCCATGCGTAAAGTAATAACCGAAGGTTCTGTTGTGTGAGAACCTGAACCGTAAATGTCGTGATGAAACATAATAATGCGCCAGTTGGCATCGCTGTTCAGGCTGATTGTTTGCTGAATAAAGGCTTTATGGGCTTTGCCGTCAAAATTATTGCTGTTCAAAACCATAAACAAGGCCTCACCGTAGCGATAATAATAATTGCCTATTCCCGATGGAGTAAGCCCGTAGTCAGACTCCTTAGGCAGATTAAAATGCCAGGCTGTGTTGGGAGAACCGAGCTCATGATTTCCCAGAGCCGGGGCAATAGGGATATCGCGCAATTGGCGCGGCGCAAAAAAACCGCTGAACTGGCTTTCTACACTCCCGGTTTCCACCTGGTCGCCGACAGACATGATAAAAGCGATTTCAGGGAATAGCCCCAAAGCCTTGTCCAGGGTATGGCTCCAACTAGCTGTATCCTGTCCTATGTCCGATGTTCCGATTTGGGGATCACCCACAACCAGAAAAGCGAAATCCCCGGCACCATAGCTGGTAAAACCATAGACTTCGCTCCAGAGGCCCTTGCCGTCGCCCAGGCGGTAGACATAACTGGTGTTTTCCTTCAGGTGTTTAACATTTGCTTTGTTGGAATAAAACCCGGGGGTCGCCTTATTCTGATAGGCACGAAAAGAAAATGAGGACTTCTCGGGAAAGAAATCTCCTGTCATATCCGTCTTTAAAGCAAGCTGTACCAGGCTTTCGGAAAGGCTTTTGGAATACCAGTTAAAATTCATCTCGGCCATGGTTTTTCCCGGGGTTAGGCAGATGTCCGAAGCATCATAATTCTGTGCAAAAAGGGAAAAGCCGGCGAGCAAAAAAATCAAAAGAAGGGTAATTTTTCCAAAAAACGGTTTTTCATTGATTTGTTTTTTCATTATGTTTCTATTTTATACTATAATTACGCAGTAAGGCAAGAAGCCATGGGCCTGGTTTCCCCATTTTCACAATGAAAATCATTATCAATATTTGAAATGTTTTGACTTTTTTGGCTGGATTTTGGACTTTTCATTTTGCCTTTTTAACTTTATACTCTTAGCTAAACAGAAAGGAAATTCCATGAAACGTAAATTCGCTATGCTAGGCATCGCCCTCTTGTCATTATTTTTGGCTTGTTCACAAGCTCCTGTGGACGAAAATAAAGAAATCATTCCTGATGGCGAGTTCAACCATTGGGATGGAGAACTTCCCCGAGGATGGAAAAAAAACATCTGGAGTGACGGTTATCCCGCGGCGCGCATAGCACAAGGAAGTGGTAAAACGCCTGTCAACGATATTATCGAAAACAAATACGTGATTTTGGATAATCCTGTTGACGCGGACAACAAGCTGGTTTACACCGCGCCTGTCAGGCCGAATAGCCTTTACCGCTTGTCGGTCATTGTTAAAATCATGGAAACCCCTGTTGGGGGTCGCGGTGCCTCTTTGTCTGTGCTGGATACAGTAGAAAATTTCCCTGACCTGAAAAGCACCAATGATTCCTGGCAGAAGATAGAACTTTACGGTCGCACTGGTCCCAGGCAAACCACCCTGGATGTGGCTGTTCGCTTAGGCGGTTATGGGGCTGTAACCAAGGGGAAAGCCGCTTTTGACAACTTTTCCCTCAGGGCCTTGAACGCCGCCCCTTCAGGTGTTCGCCTCTGGAATTTTTATAGTGAAGAAGAGAATTTCAACGATGCCCCTCGGGCAGAAGAAAGCAAAATAAATAAAACCCGCGATCAGGTAAGCACCCAACCTGTGTGGGGCACCATCCTTTTTTCAGCCATTTTCCTTTTGATTTTCGGGGCCTCCTATTTCTTTTTATTTAAAAATAAAAAACTTGGCCACGATATTGATAAGAAAAAGCTGCTTATTATGGTGCTGATTGTATTGCTCGCTGCCTTGGGAATACGGGTGGTTATGGGCTATACCATCGAAGGCCAAAGTGGTGATTTGTCCTGTTTTAAGGGATGGGGTGACCATGCTTATTCAACCCCCTGGCCAGATTATTACGGTTACTGGAGTGCCTATCAGGAAAAAGCACAGGCCAATGGCGATTACTGGTGCGATTATCCCCCTGTTTATGTGATGATCCTGACCTTGCTGTCTGCCTTAAGGCATCTTTTTGGTTTTTCCCATGGCTCCGCAGGATACACCCTTCTTATCAAAATGCCCAATATTATTTCCGATGTGGTGATTACCTATCTGATTTTCAGTTTTGCCAAGGGCAAGTTCAAACATGGCCCTCTGGCCTTGGGCCTGGCACTGCTTTACGCATTAAACCCGGCGATTATCATTAATTCAGCCATTTGGGGACAGGCTGACGCGATTTACACCATGCTGGCCCTGCTGATTGTCCATTTTATGAGCCGGGACAAATACTGGCTGTCGGGCCTGATTTTGGGTATTGCCATTCTTATAAAGATACAAACAGCCTTTGTGGCTTTTGCCCTCCTCTATTCCCTTATTGCCAAAAAGGACCTGAAAACATGGCTTCTTACTGTAGCCGCCGGTGTCGGTATCTTTGTTCTTGCCACCCTGCCCTTTGCCGTCAAATTACCTCCCGAGTGGATAATAATCCAGCTTATCGGGACCCTGACCGGTTATCCCTATGCCTCGGTAAACGCCTATAATTTTTTCGCCATACTGGGTGGCAACTGGAAGGCTACAGGATCATCTTTTACCATTCCCTTTTCAGAGCTAAACGCCCTTTTCATTTCTCTTGCTGCTTTAGCCGGCTTTTACGGCTGGGCCATTTTGATTAACTTGAAAAAAGGTATAAAAACAGCCCTGAAAGCAGCCAATTCCAGGCTAAAAGTACTGGCCGTTATCTGGGGCTCCTTTTTTGTTTTTTTTGCCATCGGAAGCCGGGCGCTTCGGGCCAGCCTCGCCACAAGCTTAGGCTTCAATCTGCCCTACCTTTCCTGGGACTGGATCGGTGTTCTTCTTGGTACCTTACTTCTTGGCTACTCTATTCTCATTTTTGTCAAAGGCAAGGAGTTTTCAAAAAACTATTTTATCAGTTTGCTGCTGATTACCGGTATTTTCATGGTCATTCCCGGTATGCACGAACGCTATTTGTACGCAGCTATTCTTTTCTCGCTCATGACCTATATCTACACCGAGGACAGGCGTTTTATGGTCCTCTTTCTGGCCAGCTCCTTTTCAGTACTCCTGAATGTTTACCATGTTTATGATATTTTCCACATCGCTGACAAGCTAGGAAATTTTCCCGATTATCCATTACAATGGAACCAGCCGCTTATGTTTTTTAACGGCATTTTTAACAGCCTCATGTTCGCCTATATGATATGGACTGGTTACGATTATTACATTAAAGGCAACAGGGTTCCGTTTCTCGGCATACAAACTCGCCTGGCCGAAGAAAACAGGGGCTCCGAGATAAGCTCAGTAAAAACCAATAGCCCCGGAGCTAGCCTTCAAGGCAAAGCAAAAGCCCTGAAGCTTAAGGACGAAAAGGATGACATTATAATGGACACCGATGCCCTGGATAATCTTGATCCTTCAAAGGACAAGAAATAATTGAATATGACCGATAAATTGAAGTGCTTTATTGAAAAATATAGGCTCTTCATCAAATTCAACATGGTGGGGATACTGAATACCCTAATCACCTATATTATTTTCAATGTGCTGCATTATGCTTTTGGCCTGTCTTTTTTCTGGGCTGAAACCATAGGCTATTCCGCTGGTTTGATTAACAGCTTTGTGCTCAACAAAATCTGGACCTTTGGCCAAAGCCGGCACTTTCGCTTTACCGAAACCCTTAAATTCATGATCGTCAGTCTGGCGGCATGGGGCGGAACGATCATTATTCTGGGAATTTTCGGCCAGGAGGGGCTTTATCTACCCACAGCCGTGGCGAAACAGCTTCACCGCGATAGTCTGATCATCCATGGCCTTGGGCTTCCCTTCTGGTTTGCCAAGGCTATCGCCTACCTCTATTCGGTTCCCCTGAATTATTTTGGCTTTAAGCTCTGGGTTTTTCCTGAAAAGAAAAATAAACCGGAAACTCGGGATGGTCAGGAAAAGGAATAAAAATGCACCAGGTTTTAAAAAATTTTATTGTCCTCGAAGGGCTTGATGGCGCCGGGACCTCCACCCAGCTCTCGGCTCTGGGGGAAATTCTGAAAACAAAAAGCCGGGAATATCATCTTAGCTGTGAACCAAGCGATGGACCTATAGGAAAACTAATACGGCAAATCCTGAAAGGCGCGATCACGGTTCACTCCGACACTCTGGCCTATTTGTTTTCAGCAGACCGTAAGGAACACCTCTATGCCCCTGAAAAAGGAGTGCTTGCCCAGCTCAATAACAACAAAATGGCCATTTCAGATCGCTATTTTTATTCATCTTTGGCCTATCAATCGATCAAAAGCGATTTTGACTTTGTTTATGAACTGAACAAGGATTTTCCACTTCCTGAACATCTTTTTTTTCTCGACATCAGCCCGGAAATCGGTGAAAAACGTTTATCATCACGCGATGAAAAGGAAATCTTTGAAATCCCGGAAATCCAGATAAAAGTGAGAGACAATTATTACCGCTGCTTTGAAAGGCTGAAAAATGCCGGCGGCAGCATCCATATACTTGACGGAACAGCTGCGATTGAAGAAATTACCCTGAAAATCCGAAATATTTTAGGCCTGTAATCCGATAAGCAATGTATGAAACCATTGGCCATCATTTTTCTATTGCTTGTGATCATCAGCCTGCCCCTCTTCGCCGACCGCATACTCTATGCTGAAGGCTTTTACAAACTCTATCACCATCATTTGATCATGTACCCCGACGACAGCATGGAAATGATTGCCTACCTGGAAGCTGCCCTGAGTACTGACTTCTGCAACCCCCTTTATGCTATTGCCCGCGGCATTGAGAACAAAAAACAGTGGGAGCGCTACCGTTACCTTTTTAACATGCATGTTAACCTGAAACTAGTCGAACTTTATTTGATCCTGGGCAGCAAATTTGACAAACAGGTGGCGTATTTTTACAATGCCCCCTGGAAAGAGGATAATCTCAACAGCCTTGAATGGGCAGAAAGAATTTATCAAAAAGCCTTTCATTACTGGAAAGATGCACTGGGATGGGCGGTAAAAGCAGACCGCATGGTTTATTATGAATTAAAAGGCATTGAATACTGGGAGGACCAGCGTTTTCGCGTTATTGAAGGAGAGCTGGACTACAGAGACATTATCAATCACCAGATTCAACGCCTTAGCAAGGTCCGCGAAGCCTTTGAAGCCATGGATGAAAACACCTACTAATCCCACTTTCAACACAAGCAAAGTCTTTTTGCAAAAAGACAATAGTAAATCGGGAGCTACCTGCTAATTGCTAATGCCAGGACATTCAAAATTAACACAACAATTTCGTTTTTTGAGGTTGGGCAACCAGCTCTGCCTTGTTAATCACCATTACAATTCGAGAATCATGGGTCGATAGTAGGACAAACACCGTTTTTCAGAAAATGCACCGCAAAGAGATTATCACCACCATCGATAAAGCTATTCTTGGGCTCGCCAAAAGAGGCTGAACTTGTACCTGTCACCACAATGCCTTCATTACTGGCCACCGCCAAACCCATGGGAATTTCAATTCCCTTTCCACCGTAATAAGTGTGCCATTTCAAAGCACCAGATGGATCCAGTTTGAAGAGGAAAATGTCATTATCGTACCCGGAATGGGGATTCAATGGTTTTCCAAAACCAACAAAACTGCTTCCGACAATCACAATTCCCTTGTCAGGCGTTTCAACAACAGCTGCCGCGACATCATCGGATACTCCTCCCTGAAAAGTGGACCACAAAACCTCACCATTATCCCTGGACAAACTGACAGCAAGAATGTCCTTGCTCCTTTTACTATAGGGGTTGATGGATGATTCCATGCTCTTGGTAGAATTTCCCACAACAATCAGGGCATTTTCAGTGAGTATCATATCCTGCGGAATATCATCGACCTGAGAACCAAAAAAACTGTCCCACCTTAAATCACCATCTGCGTTCATGCATCGGATATAATAATCCTTTTGACCATTAAAAAAAGCCTTGGCAACCTCAAAGGTTCCGGACAACTCAGAGCAGCAATAAATGGTATCCTCATTACCAACCAGAATTTTTACGGATTTATCATTTTTTGGACTGCCGAAGAATTGATTCCACTTAATATTTATGCCATCACTATCGATCCTGGCAATCACAATATCATTATTTCCAATATACGTTTCACGATCCCATAAAAAATTGCTTGTCCCGGCGATTATGATTTCGCCAGTACTTAATTCAGCCAGGGAAGTTCCTATATCATCTCCCTGAGACCCAAAATAACTGAACCATTTTAATACACCATCAGAAGCTAATTTGACTAAAAGCATATCTTCGCCATCAACATAAGCGCGGCCTTGTGTTTTAATATTGCTGTTACTGGAACCCAAAATTAAAAAATCACCTTCATTACTCTCAATAACAGCCGAAGGTGAGTCAATGGAATTACCCCCAAAAAAAGTATGCCATACATAATCACCATTATTTTTGATTTTCAATATAAAATAATCGCAAGCACCTTGGTATCGATTTTTTGGTTTCCTATCCTCCTTGAAAATAACATCAGAACTGGCTTCACCCAAAATCAGATAACCGCCATCATCGGTACAAATCATGGATTTAGCTGAAACAGCGCCGCTTCCGCCGTAAAAAGTAAGCCACAATTGTTCGGGTGTGATAAAATTATAATCAAGTTCACGGCTATAGCCGTCATAGGACACACTGATTCTCACGGAGCCGGGGTTTTTGGTATGAAGAATGCCGGTACTGGTTAAATTAGCAAGATGAGGATCGGAAATCCACCAGGAAGCCTTGTTGGTGATATCTATTTCTTCGTTCTCGGAATTGAGATAAAAAGCATTAAGATTGAACCTTTGTGCAACTAAAAAATTCTTGTTTTCAGGAGAAATACGAATTTGAGGTTCCGCCTGTTTTGTTTCAATCATGGACATTACCAAATTGCATTCGGAAAAGCTGATAATACTTAATAATAAAATCCCTATTTTTTTCATCATCCCGCCCCCCAACAAGGCCTAGACTAATTGAATTAACCTTTTGTGACAGTATTACATCCCCAAAAACAATGACTTAGAATGTTTTTTTACATGAATCAATCGGATGAAATGTCCTGTTCGTGAATAGCTGAAAACACTGTACAAAGAATAAAATAATTGAATGCATTTTAGTTAAAAAAACTCAAAATGACAATGGGAATTGAAAGAAATTTGAAAAAATTCACGAAAAAGAAGGGGCCTTGAATTAATAAATCGAAGCTTTAATGATCATCATCACCGGGCCCATACAGGGTTCCCGGGATTTATTACGGAATTGCTGAACTAAAAGGCTTGATATATACCATATTATTTGCTAAAAGATATGTTACGAGAAAGGATTAACTATGGAAATCTACAGAACTCACAAATGCGATGAGCTCAGGACCGAGCATATAGAAAAGAAGGTCACACTGGCAGGTTGGATTCATAATCGACGCGATCACGGCGGAGTACTGTTTCTGGACCTCCGGGACCATTACGGCATCACCCAAATCGTGGTCTATGAGGATTCCGGCTTCCAGGAACTGGCAGCCCATCTCCGAAAAGAAACAGTTGTTCAATTCAAAGGTCATGTTCAGGCGCGGGAAAGTGAAAACATTAACACCAATTTGCCTACAGGTCAAATTGAACTTAAGGCCGAATCCTTTCAAGTATTGGGACATTGCGGAGACCTCCCCTTTTCGGTTTTTCCAGAAGAACAAGCGCCTGAATCGGTGCGTTTAAAATACCGCTATCTTGATTTAAGAAGATCCAAGCTACATGAAAACATTCTGCTTCGCTCAAGGGTAATCGCCAGCTTGCGGCGACGTATGGGTGAACATGGATTTAACGAGCTGCAGACTCCCATTTTAACCGCCTCTAGCCCTGAAGGCGCCCGGGACTATCTTGTGCCCTCACGGCTCCACCCCGGAAAGTTTTACGCACTGCCACAGGCACCGCAGCAATACAAACAGCTGTATATGATGGCTGGTTTTGACCGATATTTTCAGATTGCGCCTTGTTTTCGCGATGAGGATGCCCGGGCCAACCGTTCTCCAGGTGAATTTTATCAACTCGATATTGAAATGAGTTTTGCCACCCAGGATGAGATCTTCAAGATCCTCGAGGATGTGCTTTATGGGGTATTTACAGAGTTTACCGACTGGAAGATTACAGATACCCCCTTTCCACGTATTCCCTACAGAGAATCCATGCTAAAATACGGCACAGACAAACCCGACTTACGAATTCCGCTTGAGATTGTTGATGTGACCGATATTTTCAGAAACTCCGGTTTTAATGCCTTCAAGCGCGTTATTGAAAAAGGCGGTATTGTACGGGCTATCAATGTTCCCCAGATTGCCGGTCAGCCTCGCAGCTTTTTTGACCGTATGCTGGAATTTGCCCAGTCCATTGGTTCTCAAGGTCTGGCTTATCTTGTATGGAACGAAGATGAGGTCAAGGGCCCTATTGCCAAGGTCATATCAAAGGATGATCTTGAAGCTCTGGCAAAGGCCGGAGGTGTCAAAACAGGTGATGTCATGTTCTTTGTGTGTAACAAGGAAAAGGAAGCAGTTCAAATAGCCGGTGAAATTCGCGCAAGGCTGGGAGAAGAACTGAACCTTATTGAAGAAAATGTTTATCGTTTTTGCTGGATTGTTGACTACCCAATGTATGAATACGATCCCGAACAAAAACAGATCATCTTTTCACACAATCCCTTTTCCATGCCCCAGGGCGGAATGGAAGCTTTGGAGGACAAGGATCCTCTGGATATTCTGGCTTATCAATACGATATTGTATGCAATGGCGCGGAGCTTTCATCGGGCGCCATCAGAAATCATCAACCTGAGGTAATGTACAAGGCTTTTGATATAGCCGGCTACAAACCCGAAGAGGTAGATGCCCAGTTCGGAGCCCTTATCAATGCTTTCAAGCTAGGAGCGCCGCCACATGGTGGAATCGCTCCAGGTGTAGACCGCATGATCATGCTTATCGCCAATGAACCCAATATTCGTGAGGTGATTGCCTTTCCCATGAATCAGAGCGCTCAAGACCTGATGATGGACGCGCCTCGGGATGTGACAAAGAAACAGCTTAAGGAACTCCATTTAAAATTGAACTTGCCTATTGGTACTGATAGTGAAAACAAGACAGACCAACCCCGATAATCGGCTATTTATAGAATCCGCTCTCCTTTTTACGGTGAGCGGATCATCTTCCCATTCCCATTTTAGTTAAATTTTGTTTGAAGAATTGAAATTCTTTGGCAGTCATGATCATCACTACTTTTTTCCTTCCCTGTAAATGCGGGTTCATCAAAATCAAACTGATTCAATCAGCCATTAATTAAGTCAAACATGTGGCAATGTCTTGAAATTTCGTAAAAAGCCTTCTTTATGGATAGGAAATCCCCATCAGATATGCTATCTTTTAGCATGATAATCCAGTGGATTAACGTGCGCCATTTGCAGCTCCTGATAAGAACAAATCACAGCGCTGTAAAAAAAAGATACCAGGAAACGCCATGAACCCCGAATTAATTTTATCAAAAATAAACTCACCACATGATATAAAGAAGCTGAATAAAAACCAGTTAAAAAATTTGGCTAAAGAAATCCGATCCTATATAATCGATGTCATCAGCCAAACCGGAGGGCATTTGGCTTCCAATTTAGGCGCCATTGAATTAACATTGGCCCTGCATTATGTCTTTAATTCACCGGAGGATAAAATCATATGGGATGTGGGGCATCAATGCTACACACACAAAATCATCACAGGACGGCGCGATCAGCTAAAAAATATCAGGAAAAAAAACGGCATTAGCGGTTTTCCCAAACAAAAGGAAAGCCCCCATGATATTTTTGACACAGGCCATTCTTCCACATCCATTTCAGCAGCACTGGGTTTAAAAATCGGACAAAATATTCTGCAAAATAATCACAAGGTGATCGCTGTTATTGGAGACGGCTCATTAACAGGAGGCATGGCTTTTGAAGCCCTGAATCATGCCGGGCATCTGGGAAAACACTTAATCGTAATCATCAACGACAATGGCATGTCCATTAGTAAAAACGTAGGTGCTCTCTCAGCCATGCTGACCAATCTGACAGCTACCCGGTCCTATCAGTTATTTCGCCGCAACTTTGACAGAGTCATAAAAAAAATTATGGGCAATACTTTCCTGAAACTGATTAACCGCATCAAGAAAATGTTTAAAGCATTGGTTTTAGATACAAACCTCTTTGCTGACCTGGGTTTTGAGTATATTGGACCGGTTAATGGCCACAATATAAATGATCTTATCATCGCCTTTGAACACATTCATAATTTTGACAAACCCGTTGTTATTCATGTAAATACCCAGAAAGGCAAAGGTTATCACTTTGCCGAAAACGACCCTACCAGCTTTCATGGTGTTGGCGCCTTTTCAGTTATTGACGGCAAACTGGAACCAAAAACATCACTGAGTTTCACCGAGGCCTTTTCACAGAGTCTCTTAAACCAGGCCAAGGCCAATAAAAAAATCTGCGCCATCACCGCAGCCATGGCTTCGGGCACAGGATTGACAAATTTTGAACAGCATTTTCCAAAACGTTTTTTCGATGTTGGCATTACCGAACAGCACGCCATTACTTTTTCAGCCGGATTAGCCAAAGCCGGATTAAAGCCTGTGGTTGCCATATATTCCACTTTTATGCAAAGAGCTGTTGACCAGGTTATTCACGATGTGGCGCTTCAAAAACTGCCTGTTATTATCGTCATGGACAGGGCCGGTATTGTTGGCGCTGACGGCGAAACCCATCACGGGCTTTTTGACATTGCTCTTTTCAGAGCAGTGCCAGATACCATTTTCCTTTCGCCGGGAAATGCCATTGAAATGGATTTGATGCTTGATTACGCTTTAAAACAGAATCTTCCTGTTCTGATGCGATATCCAAGAGCAAACTGCATTGAAGATATACCTCATACAGCCGATAACATCGAAGAGGGCAAAGGGGTTTTCATCCAGCACAATCAAAATAGGATTCTGGTCATGACCCTGGGAACCACACTGGAACAAACAACAAAATTATCTCATCTCCTGGCTTTGGATGAAATTAAAATCGATATTTACAATATGCGCTTCATCAATCCGATTGATGAAAATTACCTGCTTTCCATTTTAAAATCCTACGATCAAATCTACTTTATTGAAGAAGGCTACGCGCAAGGAGGATTGGGTGAATATATCTCAAGCTTTATCGCGCGAAACAATCTTCCTGTTTTTTTTCATTATTTTGCTTTTCCGTCACAGTTTATTGAACATGCTTCACGCGAAGAAATCTTTGAAGAATACGGCATGAGCCCAAGTCAAATGGCAATGTGTATTAAGGAAAATTCTAAATATCACAATAGCTGGAAAGTCATCAAAAGGTCAGAACCATCATGATTTTTAATCCGGAGAATTGATATAGCGATTTTTCCACAAAAAGGGTTTTTGCATGGCCAACATTAAGGTCGATTGAATATAGATGTATAAAAAATAAAGGGCCATCGCCAAAAAAAACAGGGCTTCAGGCAAATTCAGATTGCCTATTCGTCGGGAAAGTATCCAGAACTGCAAGGTGAAAAGAAAATAATTCAATACCGATATTCCCAGAAACAGCTTGCCAGCCCACAGGCCGGCATACACAAATGACAATGGGATCAGCAATTGAGCTGTTATCCAGAATATCAGTAAAAACAAAGTAAAGCCCTTTGTTTTTCTGGCTCCTATTCCAATATTTTTTTTCCACCCCAACGACATTTCTTTTATCCCTCCGGGATACATCCTGAATTCCACTATTCCCCTGCCGATAATGGTGAAAATATCAATTTTATTTTTGGTAAACTCCTGACCAATGGCCAAATCCTCAACAATCTTGTTTTTAACAGATTCGTGTCCATTAATCGCGAAATAATCATGGCGGGAACAGAAGAAGCAAGGGCCGAATAATCCGTTTTGTTTTTTAGCAGAGTGATTAAAAATTGATCCTTCTTCACCGGCAAGGGTAATCAAGTTAAAATAAATCGAGGCTTTTTCAGCTAGCTTTATCATTCGGTGATACGGAAACACTGTAACCACACCTTTATAGGGAAAACAAGCAGAAAATATTTTTTCCAAACCCTTGTTAACAAACCAGACATCAGCATCAAGAAATAAAAAATAGTCCCCGGTCGCGAATTTTGCCCCTTGCCACAAAGCCCAGGTTTTTCCAACCCAGTCTGCCGGCTTAGGCGGTATTGAATAAACCTTGAAACCAGCAGCCTTTATAAGCTCAGCTGTTCCATCATCGGAATCATCGTCAATAAAAAGTATTTCCCATATAGTCAAACCCTGTTGCTTTAGGGTTTCCAGCAAAGCCGCAATGCGATACTCTTCGTTTCGAACAGGAATAATAATAGATACTTTTTGGTTTGAATAGCTGCCTTTTCTTATCAGAGTCCTAGGCCACAGGAGTTTTCCAAGAATAATCCAACCGGAAAAAAAGCCAAGAATAATTAAAATTTCGTTTAGAGTAAATAATTCCATAATCAATCGTCTTATTGTATCTTACTTTGAATAAAAAAAATAGTCTAAATTAATGGATATGACAAGTGATTCGCCATTTAATATTTTCAAAAAGCTTGCAAAGCTTAAAATTTTTGTAATATAATCATTTAATTACCGGAAAAAAAACAATATTTCACCGGAAACAAACCCCGAATATTAAAGAAGATTTGAATTAAAAATGATCAAAGCGCGACACACCCAATGGGCACAAATTATTTTTGATAATTACATCAACAAACTATTAAAAAAAAATTTCAGCCATTTTTATCTGACAAAAAATTTAGCCCACTTTCAAGAGAACACTTCCTATCTCATTACACCCAATCATATCAGCTGGTGGGATGGTTTCTTTGTGTATCCCCTTTTTAAAAAGTGGCTCCATAAAAAAGCTCACCTTGTCATGTTGGAAAGTCAACTAACGCAATACTGGTACTTCCGCCATATCGGCGCTTTTTCAATCAATCCAGGAGACAGAAACAGCGTAAAAGAGAGTCTGAATTACAGCTTAGAAATTCTGGCCAAAAAGGATAACTTTTTAGTTTTATATCCTCAAGGAAAAATCGAAAGCCTTTTAAATGATTCATTTGAATTACACAATGGGGGCCTTCGATATATAAGCCGTAACATCGACTGCCATGTGTTTATTGTCGGTTTTTGTATCAATTACCATAATGAAATGAAACCGGAAATCATCATGCACCCCGGCCCCATACTAACAACTAGCCAAATTCGAGAAAATCATTCATTATACCAGGAAGCATTTCACGATACAATTAATCAGCTTAAAGCCAAGGTGGCCAAAAGGGAATTTATTACAGATATTTTTCCGAATTTAAAAAAACCTAAACCTTCCTAAGGCGATTATACTCGATCAATTGGATAAAAATATCTTTTGCCTTGGAATTTCTAATGTTCAGCTTATCCAGATGATGATATACAGTCTCGTTCTTCAAATTAATGATGGATTCCATTTTCTCCTGAATACCGTATTTATTCAATAATTCAAGAGTCCATAATAAATCGGACTCATTCAAATCGCCTTTCCCGAAAAACGCATTAAAGCGCTGGCTTTCCGATGGGATGATCTCCTTTAAAAGATACTCAATAAACAGAGTGTATTTGCCCGATCGAAGATCCGAACCTTGGGGTTTTCCGGTTTTTGACTGATTCTGGTAAAGATCCAGCTCATCATCTTTAATCTGAAAAACAACGCCCAAATTTTCACCGATTGTCACAAGGGAGTTCATATCATTCTCCGACGCTTCAGCCTGTAATGCTCCCAGCCAAAGGGGCAAAGAAAAGGTATAGCGCCCTGTTTTATAGGTATAAAGTTTTAATATATCCTTCTGATCAGGTGATTCACCGGACGCCCCCCAATAAACATCCATCATCTGGGCCAGTCCTACAGTAGCCAGCTCCTGAGATAGAAATTCGATCAAACGGTTTTTCCGAAACAAATCAATATTCAGCATGGAAATTATCTGAAAAGCAAAAAAATAAGCAATATCTCCCACACAAATTCCAAAGGCTTCTCCGGTATGGTAGGAATCATTCACCTTGTTCTGATCAAAAACCTTCTTGTATTGAAAAAAAAGGGAATCCTTCCCTCGCCGGCTTACATCGCGATCCATAATATCGTCATGGATTAAAAGCCCAGACTGTATCAGCTCCATCAAGGCAGCTGTTTTTACCACATCCTCTGGAATTGTATCGTCATCATCTTTTTGATACAAAGAATATGCCAAACTAACCAAAGCCCCCCGGATCATTTTGCCATTAATAGAGAAATCAAAGAGCCGTTGACACAAATCTTTTCCCCAGGAATCTATGGCCAAGCATTGATTCTCTTTTTCCAATAAAAATTTTTCCAAAAACGCTGAAATTAATCGTTTTTGTTCTGCTAAAAATAGTTTCATACACTCTCTTTTATAACACTAAATATCCGATACGCAAAGCAATAAAAAAAACACATTGAAAGGCGACATAATAGCAAGGAAAGTTCTTGCCGCTTTCATGCTCTGTCCGCACAAAAGCTAAGTAAAAAAAACTAAAAACAAGGGCAATCATAAACCAGGCTAAATAATTTTGTAATGGAATTATGCCATTATCCCATGTCCAATAACCGAGATTCACAGCAACCGGTTCCATGATAAAATCAAAACCAAGCGATAAAATAGCTGCCGTAAGCGCTCTTAGAACAGGATTTTTAAAGAGAAATATGGAAAATTGCAAAAATCCCAATATCACAACAACCCAGTTCAGACCAATGACCAAAGGCACCTCAAAAAACTTATAGCCCAGAACCTCGCCATAATAATAGCTGCCAAAAACCATAGAAGTCGCGACACCTACTATTTCTAATACCAGGGTCATGACAAAACAAAGTGCCAACCAAATTAAAAAACGTGGTTTAGACCAAAGCCCGCTCATAAACAGGGACAAAAAACCAAAGAAAAAAAGAACAAAGGGAGTTAGCCATTTCATCGTCTCAAGAGTCCAGGGAATTATATGTAAAATGATCCCCACAACATAAAAAAAGGCAACATTAATGATAAGAAAGTTATTGTATTTTTGTGCTTTTGAAAAAAGAACCTGAATCATAGGCCGATAAAATGCTTTATAAATTCCAGTAAAATTCGCCATTTCGCTGGTTTGACCTTGCGTTCATAGACAATCATGGGATTTTTTTTTATCTGATTTGCCGACCAGAGATACATAGCTGCCGCGGTTTTTACTGGAATTAAATATTTCCTTGGAATGAATGAATACCCCTTTTCCGCCTCGCTTTGCCAGTTCTCATAAAATTCAATCTGCATTCGATGAAAGGCCCGGAACTCATCTTCATGCCCAAGAACATAGTCAAATTCAAGGCTTTTCAATGGTGTATTCTCCAAAGGCAGATACCGCCGCCCAAAGGATAAATCCTCCTTGATATCGCGAATAAAATTAATATACTGCATCGCCCGACCCTGCATCTGAGCATGATAATAACTTTCCTTTGGCAGCTCCATAATTGACGCCATAAATAGACCAATCACCTCGGCTGAACCATAAATATATTCAAGAATTTCACTAAGGCTATTATACTCATTTTTTGTTAAATCCAGTTCCATGGAATGGAGAAAGGCTTCGACCCATTGCAAATCAAAATCATATTTTTCACATAGCCGCATAAAGCTGTCAACAATAAAATCCCCTGATTGTTTCCCCTCTTTTGCTTTTAAATAGGCATTTTTAAAAACATAAAAACCCTGAACATCCTGAGGCGAGGCATCAACAAAATCATCAGCTTTACGCACAAAACCGTAAAGCACAAAAACGTCCTCACGCTTGTTTTTAGGGAAGAAACGAGACGAATTAAAATAGGTTTTACTACCGTGTTTAAATATTTTATAATGTAATTTGCTTATTGCCATAAAACTCTTAAAAAAATAACCAGCACCTTGTTTTTAGTCAATATCCATGATAAAAAGAAAAAATGAAAAGCAAAGCAATATACTCTTATATAATAAAAATCATTTTTCTGCAAATATTTTTTTTACTCAGCTTTTCTCATTATCTGACCGCAGGAGACAACAAGGTGAATGTCATACTTAGTCCCGAAGGAATAAGCTATTACCTGCTCCAAGCAGAGGATCCCCTTTATGAAAATATTCTCCAGGCTGAAAATTTACCAAGGGGCAACATCAATACTGTCAAAGGAATACTCTACCTTTTCAAGTACCTCCGGACAGAAAACAATCGCGATGCCAACCAGGCTCATCAGTATTTATTAAAAGCCAGCGGCACATTCAGCCTCACGCCCTTATTCAAATCCCTTTTGGGAATGTCCTATGCCATGCAAGCTAAAATCAAAACCATATTCGGTTTGGACGATTTAAATAAAATGCGGGTAATTCTAAAGGAAATTCCTGAAGATCCGGTTCACTGGCAAACCCGTTTTTTCAGGGCAAAAGCTGCCTATAATGTCGGCATGGCCCTTCCTGACATTTTTTTCATCGCAGAGGCCAAACACGAGGCTATCGAAATGGGCTTAAAGGACCTTCAATTTCTCCTCCACGCCTCTGAGTGCGGAACAATGAACATTCCCGTTGAAGTCATTAATACCGTTAAGAAGAGCTTAGACAAATCAAATACCCCCTAAAAAGCCTGCATCTGGTCAGAATTGCCTGGCTTTTAATGATCAACAGGCAATTCTGACAATAGGGCGACTAAGAAATACTTTGTCACAAATCCATATCGCTGGCATATGGCAAGGCCCCAAGCCATCAATCAAAAAGATTCAGTATATCTTCTTCATTCAGTTGCTTGAACATCCGGGAATCTTCACTGATCAATTTCCCCACAAGCTCGTTTTTTCTTTCCTGTAATAACAGTACTTTTTCTTCTATTGTATTTTCAGTAATGATTTTGTAAACCGTCACTTTTTTAGTTTGCCCGATTCGATGACTGCGATCGATGGCCTGCTTCTCAGTTGCCGGATTCCACCAGGGATCAAAGAGAATCACATAATCGGCAGAGGTTAAATTTATCCCAAGACCTCCGGCTTTCAGACTTAGTAAAAAAACAGGAATTTCTGAGTTTTCCTGAAAGGATTCAATTTCCTTATGGCGCCACCGGGTTGATCCGTCGAGATAGGAATACCGGATATTGCGCTCCCCCAGATAAAGACTGATTTCCTTAAGCACAGTGACGAACTGGGAAAAAATCAACACTTTGTGTTTTTCCTGAATAATCTCATCAAGAAGGTCTTTTAATAGCTCCAGTTTCGACGATTCAATATTAGCGTATTTTTCATCGACCACCTTAGGAAGAATGGCCATCTGCCTTAAGCGCAAAAGGGCCTCAAAAATTTCGGTATGTGATTTTTCCATACCCTTATCCTTAAAGGCTTCCTGAATCCGGTTTTTATAATAGGCTTTAACATCAAGATAAGCCTGCTCATGAAGATGGCTCATTTCACAATAGGTTACCAGAATTTCCTTGTCCGGAAGATCTTTTAGAACATCATTTTTTGTTCTACGCAAAACAAAGGGATAAATCTTTCGCCTTAGCTTTTCAGCTATATCTTTGTTTTCATCTTCTTCTATGGGCTGAGCATATTCATGGCGAAAGTGCCGAATGGTTCCAAGCATACCAGGATTCAAAAATTCCATTTGTGTCCATAATTCCAAAGTGTTATTTTCTACCGGCGTACCTGTTAATGTAATTCGCTGCTTTGCTCTGATTCGTCTTACAGCACGAAAGGTTTTAGTAAAGGAGTTTTTAATCATTTGCGATTCATCAAGAACCATGCAGGAGAACTCAAATTTTTCAAAAATTTCAAAGTCATTTCGCAGGGTGGAATAACTGACCAAGATCAAATCAAAACCTTTAAAATAATCTTGATCCTTAATCCGATTGGTACCAGCATGACGCAGAACGGAAAAATCAGGCGTATACTTGGCAATTTCTTTTTCCCAGTTCGCCATGGTCGTCACTGGAACCACGATTAAAACCAAATCCAGTTTATTTTCTTCTTTTAGTTTCTGTAAAAACGCAAGGGTCTGCACGGTTTTACCCAAGCCCATTTCATCGGCTAGACAGCCGCCGAATTGACTTTGATGCAGGAAATGAAGCCATCTATATCCAGCTACCTGATATCCACGCAGCTGCCCCTTAAAGTTTTCCGGCAATGGATATTCTTCAATCGATTGATGGTCCTTCAGTTTTCGAAAAACACTTATAAGCTGATTAAGATCGATTTGAGGATCCACCTCTAAATCCTGAGCCAAGTCTTCAAGGGCAGGTAAATTAAACCGGGATAGCCTTAGCTTTTGATCGTTTTTATCGCATTCCTGACAAAGTCGCTTGATTTTTTCCAGATCTCCTCGTTTTAAAAGAATATACTGGTTTTTATAATTCAAAATACCCTTTTCCAAATCCTTTGTAATTTCAAGAACATGGGATTCACCATTTTCATCTATATATTTTAAATCCACATCAAACCAATTTATTCCTTTTGATAAACCTATGGAAATTTTCCCAAAGCCCCTGTTAATATTTTTCTCTTTACCCATGCGGACCATAAAGCCTTTATCCAGAAGCTGATCACCGAAGCGTATTAGAAAATCCGGAATTGTCATTTGTAATATTAATGTATCTGAACTGGTTCCAGAATAAGATTCAGGAGCAATATACTTTTCAAAAATGTTATGCAGGTATGAAATAATCTTTTTTTCCTGTTTCCTGTTTCGTCTGATCACCGTTTGAATGGAATCCTGCCTGTCGTAGTACAGATATTCTTCTTTTTCAGCCTGGTTTATTTCCTTACCGGAATAATAAAAATTTGTTATAATTTGAACAAAGTCGTAGGCTCCTCGGCTTAATTCCATAAATAAAATCGGATAAGGATAGGTTATGCGTATTTTTTGGGGAGGAGGAATAATATCAACAACTTTATTCAAATGATCTTTAACATAGCCAATGAGTTGAATAATATCAGAATAGGTAAAAGGTTGGCGCTGTTTAAAAAGCTGATGAATAAAATAGGATAGCTCAGGATCATTTTCCTTGTAAAAAAGCGAACCATCTTCAAACAATATTAAAATAATGTCTTCACAGGAATATATCCAAGACCTTATCTTATGAGAATGGGAAAAACTTGTATTATCCGATAAAAATGACACATAAGGCCGAAAATAGTATTTATCAAAAAAAACATCCTCAAAGTGAAATTCAATTTTTATTTTAGTGAAGAGTTGCAGCTTCACGGGAATCTGTTTGTAATCATAAATAAAATACAGTAACGGATTTTCCAGCTTTTTAAAAAAGCCAAAAAAATTAATAAAATCATCTTTTTTTTCACGCTTTCTGAGAATGGCGGAAACAAGCTCTGCCGAAAGGGAATCGCTTTCCTCGAAAACTTGCCTGTTCACATAATTATAGATACTCCCGTAGGATTCATTTTTTTTCTTGAACTGCATACCCAAGGAGAGTTCAAAACGATTATCATCCAGTTCTTCAACCACTCTAAGTTTAAAAACCTGGCGCCAGATTCTTCCATCATTTTTTTTAGAATCAAAACGAGCATGACCAGCCAGATTATTTAATAAATGATAAATTTCAACCGAAGGCTCTTCATCAGTATTCAAAACAATAATTTTATCATTTTTTTCCTTTTCAGTGGTGATGATCATCGGCCCTTTGATATCAACAGCACCCCGTTCAGATTCCAGAAAAAAGGCCATGGTTGCGATAACATGTTTACAGCCGTGCCAAAAAGGACAGGTGCAGTCATAGGACTGAATATTGTTCATGGAATCAAGAACAATATTCACCGAATAGTTTTTATCGCCACCTTCTCGTACTGTTGCCGTAATTCTGTCATTCTCAAATTTAAAACTGGTTATCCTGTCCTGCTTATAAAATTTATAACCCCGGTCAAAAGCCAGTTTTCCGAATTCACGGATTAATGAATCAAACACGCTAACCTTCCATATTTTTTATTGAATTTGGCAATTACTATTCCGCTGAATCGGAAATTTGATAAAGTAAAAATTATAACATAGTTTGAGTTTAATTGTAAGAAGAAGTCGGAATAAAATCCACATAAATTAATGATCTAGGCTATTCACATCTTTTTAATTTTCGAATACCCGGATCTGGTTATAAAAAATTCCTGTTTGTTTAGCTAAATCGCGCTTTGGCAATAAATACCTTAGGAATAGGAGACAAGGCTTACCATCTTTTAAAAACTAGGAGCCAAAGCGTTTTCTACCGAATAATTTCCGGCATGGCAGTGCGTATATAGCGAATGCCAATGAGCAATAAATCCAGAGCCTTTATTACAGCCGGATAACCCGACCTGATAAGCCCTAGGCTCGCAGACAACACCCCTAAAGCCTAGGCGCTAAGCAAATGCTGATTATCTTATGCCTGGCTTAATATCAAAGATATTAACCAAAGGAGTTGTCAGAAAAATTCTGGCTTTTTCCGATTAGGGCGTAGCCCTAATCGGAAGAAATTACTTAAATTCACTGCGGAATGTGGGATAAATTTTCAATTTTCTATAATTTTTAAAGAAAGCACTGCCGAAATACAAATGAGGACAAATGTATCCAGAATGATTATCTTTTAACCAGTACCATGATGACAAATTTCATTCTTTTTTTTGTTATCATGGCTGAAACGCTTCGCCTAAGCTGGATAATATTGGATTAAGATTATAAAACGCATAAATCGAAACAAATAGACCACGAATCGGCTTTAAAATTCATGGTCACATCAATAGGAATTGGGTAAAAGGGGATAAAAAAATCCAGTTTATGAAAATTTTTGTTATATTTTTTCAATAAAATTATTAAAATAGTATCAGGATAAAACATTGAGCGGTTTATACAGACGGGCATTATCATTTTTAAAACAATCTTTTTCTCCAGCTGTTGAAAGCAGCGAACTCAGTTATGATGAGGATTCGGGAATTCCCATCGAAGAGCAAAAGGAAATTATCACTCAAATTGAAAGTGTGGTCGCGGGAAACCGTATTATCATTAATAAAGAAACAATGGAGCTTCATCCGGAAAAAAACGGGGCCTTTGCCCTCCTGATCATCTGGGCAATCGCCATTGTTTTAGCTGTGGCAGGTTTCTTTATTTTCCAGTTTGTCTTTTATACCCAGCAGCAGAATGAGATGAGCCAAAGCGTAGGAAGCCAGATGAATGAGGAATTTCTTCGCACCCTACGCCAGCAGTCTGAACAAAAACTGACCCAGGCTGAAGAAAACATTAAGGAACTTCAAAACCAACTTACTGATTTTGAAAAACAAAAAGCCAATCTTGAAGCCACCATGCAGGACCAGATTAATGCTGCCAAGGAAAAACTGGCAAAGGATATGGAAGCCGATATCCAGGCCGAACTTGAAAAACTGCGGAAAGCCGGTCAAGTGATTGACGCCGCCGCAGAGGAACAGATCAGAGAACAACGGGCAGCTGAGTATGATCAATTACTGGCCAATGCTCAAGCCAAGGCAGAGCAGGATAAAAAAGAGGCAGAAGCTGCTCTTAACCAAGCCCTTCAGTCAATTAATAATGAATTAGCCCAGTCAAACAAAGAAAAACAGAGTTTACAAAGCGAACTGGCTGATTATCAGAAACAGCAGGAGGAACTCCAAAAGGAGCTGGAAGCTGAACGCAAAGCCAATGCCGCAAAGGCCGCTGAATCCTCGGAAGCCGCAAAAGAAGCTGAGGCCCGACTGGCTGAACTCAGGGAAAAGCAAAAACAGGAAAGCCTTCTGGTTGATAACATTCTGACACAATATAAGGCGATTCAGAATTTCATTGACCAGAAAAATTATACTAAAGCCCTTGAAACCGTAAGCAATATTCGAAACATCTATAAAACCGCCGATGTGGTGGCCTTTGAAAACCTTAAAAAGCGCCAGGAAATCGACCTATTTTTATCCAATTTTATCGAAAGTTCCATCAAGCAGATACAGTCCAGCTCCAAAGTTGATACAGAGAATCTTCTGACTCAATCAAGACTAGTTAATGCCATGAGCAGTAAGATTGCCGAAGCCAATCGTTCTTATCAGGATGGAAATTTCACCGAAGCAAAACAGCTTTATTTGGACGCTTTGGAGCTTCTGCCTGAAATGAAAGCTGGTTATGAAAACCTGGAAAGAATCAGGAACCAGAGCGAAAACTCAGAATTCAAGTCATTAGCCTACAATGCCAACCTTGCCTATGTGAAGGGCGATTATTCCAGAGCTATTGAATATTATCAGCGAGCACTCAAAACTTTCCCCATCGATAATACCGAAGTGAATACAATGGTCACACGAATGCTCGAAGCTGGTTATCAAACAAAGGGAGATGCCACAGCTATTTCAGAAGATGATGGTGCTTCAAAAACCCTTTTAAGCGAAGGAACCAATTATCTGAATTCAAAGCAATTTTCCAAAGCAGTAGACAGCTACATTGATATTATTTCAAAATATCCCCGCAGCCAGTATGTAGGAGAAGCAAAACTGGGTATTCAAAAAGCAGTGAAATCCCAGAATGAACTCCTTTCTTCCACATCTGCCTCAGATATCGGGAAATATATGGAGTCATTGGAAGAGCAAAAAAAACAGATTGCCCAATATGAATCTGAACTTAAATCCAGGGAATCGGAACTGGCTAAAATAGCAAGCGATCTAAACTCAAAAAATAGTGAAATCTCCAATCTAAAAAGCCAGCAGGAGACCAATTCCAAAACCCTTTCAAATCAAAGTAAAGAATTGACTCAGCTCAAACAAGTGGAATCCCAATTAAAGAAAGAAATCACTGACCTTGAATATGAAATTTCACTGCTTGAAAAACAAGCTGCTGGAAAAGAATCGGTCAGCCAACCGAGTGCCACTGCCGAGCCAATTATTATCACCCCCGAACCTTTGGATCTCGGTACCCTGGCTGTAACGGCCATGAGCGAAGAAACACGCCAAAAACTGAATGATTATGCTGCTTTAGAAGAACAGATTGAATCCTTGAAAGACAAGTATCAAAATTATTTAAAACAGGAAGACGAAATCTATAACCAGTTGGGTCCCATTGGACTCATGTCAACCAAACCCCTTTTAGGAGACACATTAAACCAGGAACTAGCCAAAGAGCTCTTCCCGGATTTATACACAAGAATCAATCGCTTTAACGACGCATTGTATAACGATGCCAAGGAATTAGGCTCGGAAGACGCCATTGATACCGTTCTTACCATAATCAATGGCAGACAAAAGCTATCTGCCGGCGAGGTTTCAACGGCCTATTGGCAACAGGCGAAAACACAGTATAAGAATGATGAGTACATATTAAGTGTAATCAAAAAACTTGAAGTCATCATGAAATAATTCCCCGGCAGGTCCGGTTGTTTGAGCCTCTGACTCAAACAACCGAAAATAAGAATTCCTTTTGTTTCCACCCACATTCCGCAGTGAATTTAGGTAATTTCTTATATTATTAAGAGTTAAGAATTTGCGATTTGCAAAATCGCCTTTTCTATTTCTCTATAATATAAGAAAATACTATTTTAGTGCGGAAAGTGGGTTTTCAGGATAATTATTTGACAAATCGAAATCAGGCAATCCTATAATATTATTTCTTGACCTGCTTTCCGGCCTTTGCTTTACTGACCGATTTTTTGGCCAAGCTTTTTTTCTTGGATTCCTCGCTATCATCGGAATTTTTTGACAAAGGCTTGCGATCAATAACATCTCTGTGCTCAGAGCACAGGCGATACAATTTCCCTGTACGGGGATTTTTGTCCAGGACCTTTGCTCCGCAGCGGATGCATAAGCCATTATTACGCCGTGAATGATAGAGGAATTTGGTTCGTTCAGCCCCACTTGCCTTGTACTTGCTTATCTGGATACGGAAATCCTTGAACAAATAGGTACCACGAGAATCTTCATTGGCCTTTAAGACCTCTTCGAAAATTCCCCGCAGCTTTTGAGGTGTTAATTTTTTAGGTTCCATGAATATGCTCCTTAAGGTTATTAGTTTAGCTACCAGGAGCCGTCATCCCCTACGGCTATACCCCTTTTATACTAATGCCCGTTCAAAGGCCCTTTTCATGGTATGTTATACTTTATCATGAAAATAAATCTAGTGCAATTGCTTTTATGGCAATTAATTCAAGATCAATAAAAGAATGAACAATTATTTTTTAGTTACTTTTTCATTTTTTCCAGAAGTTTTTATTCATAATTTAACAAAAAACAAGCTGATAACACTTGAATGGTTATACATTGTTTTGGGCGTTGCCTGGAGGGTAAATCGAGGTGATTTATTTTACAAGAGCGTCATTCTCATTCAATCAATTTTTTTATTGTATTATTTTCCCTTGGTTAAAAATGAGTGAAATAGTTTTTAACAAAATTTATGCCCTCATGATAAGCGATAGAAACACTAAAAAAAAGCAAATCAGAATTTTTTGATTCTGATTTGCCTTTATTTATTATACTATTTATCGCTTATTACATTCCAAAAACTTTTAGAACAGCACCTGCGCCAAATCTTGTATAAGCTACGCTGCCTTCTACCAGTGGAATAATATAAGCCCCTTCAACAAAGAAGGAAAATTTCTTGTCACCAAGCCCAAGTTTGGCACCAGCATCGATGCTGGTAAGCGCAACAAGTTCATCCGTGGCCGCGCCACTGATGATTATACCTCTTCATACATCAGCAACTTGACAAAACAGGCCAGAAAATGACTATACTGTTTCGGACAGATATTTTACGCAAGAGAGGGATGCTATGTTTTCCTTTAACATCAAAGTTAAGGACAAAGAGAAATTATCGGGAAACTCCCGGGATGCCATAAATCTTAGCTATGTTTTTCACAAAACACCGTGCACACAAAAGAAAGATGATGGCTTTGGGCGAAAAATCTGTTTTACCTGAGTTAATTTTTACAACACCTTTATATTGAATATCGCATCACTTCCTGTCATTGTTCCATTTCATGATCACCTTGAAATTAGCTTCAACAGCGGCTGATGCAATAATCAAATCTGTTTCTCCGCCTAACTTGATACCAAACTCCACAGTCACTTCACTGGGACTGTTTTTATGACTGGATAATTCCTGTGAAATGGCTTCAGCCAATGGAGTGATTTTTTTTATCTGCTGGTTGAATGTTTTCGACGCCCTTTGTATCTTTTTCTCTTCACCACTACCTCTTTTAACCTCATGACCTTTATCTTCTTTATCTGCTTCGATGATAATGGAAGTGCCATCATCCAATTTGAATTCGTAAAGTAATTTCATGTTATCTCCTTTGCTAATATTTTCAGCGATCTCACTTTGTCTTTAATAAAAGATTTAACACAGCTTCTTCAGTCTGACAATTTTTTAATTTCTCGATAAATGATTTCGACTGAGTTATGTTCATTACGGTTGAAATGATTTCAGCGCTTTTTTCCAACACCTGATCCCTCTGGTTTTCTGGCGAGAAAAGCATGAATATCACAAAAACCAAAGTATGATCGATAGCTTTGAAATCGATTCCCTGAGAGGAGAGACCAAACAAAAGTAAATAATCCTGTACATGTGGAGTGATGATATGAGGAACAGCCACGCCATTATAAAGATTGGTGGAAGATTTCTTTTCCCTCTCCATGAATGAATAGAATAAATCCATCCTTATATTTTTGGGGGATCGGTTAAAAGTTCCAGCTTTTTCAATCATGAATCGAAAAGCGCTATCCTTGTCATCTATGTTTTGCGATAGAAAAAGAATGTCCTTCCTTTTCAGCCAGTGCTCTATCAAAATGAACCGCCCATAATCACTGGACCTCCTGAGGTTGAAGAACAGTGACCATTTCATGAAGATTAGTCAAAGACTTTTCCATAGAAGGAATCAACTGATCATAATAATCAGGATTTTCGAGAAAATCATTCACTTGTTCAGCATAAGTAACGGCAAACTCCAAATGAGGAACAGCTTCATCAAAGCCTTTAGCGCTTAAAATCTCGCGTAATGGAATGATATTTTTCCGGATTTGATAGTAAAATAATTTGGCGCATTTTTTCATGACAAGCGGATTGGAAAGCGGATGACTCAATGTCCGATATTCCATGGAAGCCAGATCATTATAGGTCATCAATACTTTGGACCATATCTCCCAATTTATTCTGGGAATATCACTGCGAAGCTTCATGATCTTTGTACACTCAATCACATCGTTGGAATTCTCCCATTTAAATTCGCCGAAAAGAGTTCGACCAATAGGAATGATGGCATTGTCCCTGGCATTATGAAAAATCCAGTAATGTACCATCAATTTTCTACGTATCATATGACAAATCTCTTCAATTGAGAGTCCAAGTTTATCCAGTTTATCAAGAACCGCGTCCATATTGACCAGAATTGAATTCCTGTCGGGAAGCGGATTGCTTTCAATGAAAAAGCTGTCTCTCATTTTTATTAATGAACGACGGGCCAATTGAAAACCTTCAGCCGGCAAGTCTTTTGACTTGAGATAAGTAAGGGCGTGGTTAAAAGCACCCTGGACAGAATTATCACGAAAATACTGCTCATAGAAGCCCTCAATAAAAGTAATACAGCACTGGTCTGATATATCACCCACAGCGCTGATCACAAAGGGAGCTGCCTCGATTAATGCATCAAGGGCCGCACTGGAAAAACATGTCAGAAATAACACCAGAAGCGGCTGTTTATTGGCCAATTCGATGATGTGTACCAATTTATCGGCCTTTATAAAAATACCATCATCGTTTACAGAGGAGGAATTTTCAAGATAAATTCCATCATTGCAGCCGTGACCGGAAAACTGGATAATATCAAAATTCCCGTTAATGATTTTCTTGTGAATATCTTCTACCTCGGTCGCGTGAAGCCTTTCGATACGAACTTTATCCCGAAAGGAATCTTCGAGTTGACTGATGATTCGATTTTCCTTGTCTGTCCTTATTCTTTCATGACCCAGGGGGCTCGCAAAAATAATCAAAACATGTACCATTTTTATTACCTACTTCTTTGAATATTATCCTATCCGCTCCTATCTTAATAAGCTGTTATAGGATAACATTATTTTTTTAAAAAAACCTTGATCCCGAAGCGGATCGAGAAGCACGTTAGTCTTCATATCTTCCAGAATATCACAGGGATAGTCATTATTTCCGAATGTCTTTTCAAGATAATCCATTGCCTTTTCTCTTTCGCCCATAGCGGAATAAGCACAGCATAAGCCATAAAAAATATCTGAATCCTCACAGGAATTATATAATAAGCGATTAAAATCCTCTATTGATTTTTTATATTTCCCGCTGGCAAGACAGGCTTCTGCCCGGATCTTCTGCATTTCATCACTCCTCCAGGAATCGCCTTTAAGCCCCTGATTACAATCCTTAATGGCAGCTGCATATTTTCCACTTCGCAGGTGAATACTAGCCCTGAAATAATAGGCCTCGTGATAATCCGGCACTCTTAAAATCAGATAATTTAAATCCGATAAAGCCAGTTGATGATAGCCTAAATCGAACAAAATGGATATATGATTAATATATGTTTGGGCATCAAAAGAATTCTCTTTGATAGCAGCATCAGAGTCAAGCAAACAGCTATAGGTACGCAGCCTTGTTGACAGATTCTGATCAAAATCACTATCAGAAACAGGTTTGCCGTTGATCCAGCGAGGAAGCGATCCTTCGCTTATCTCCACCCAGCATTTTTCAAACAAACCCATGCCTGGTTGGTTTTTCCGTTTTTGAGCCTCCCAATGGTGGTTATCAAAATTTTCAGGTAATTTTGATATCTCATTTTTGATATTAATTATACCACGACGCGCGAAAGGGACAAGATAGCTGATTTTTGAAGCCTTCACTTTCATAAAAATATCGATGGCATTTCTCAAATAACTGAAAACAAATCCTTTATCATCAAAGGCCTGGAATTTTTTGGCAGGCTCGAACAACCTCATGAGAGCATTGCCAATCGATTTTTGCATGGCCCTGTCCAATTCAAAGGGAGCAGCCCATAACAAAAAAGAAAGAGCATCATCGCGTTTTGATTCCCCCAAAATAATATGAAGGTCTCTTCGAAGATTTATATCACCCTTTTCAAGCACATCTTTCAATACCCCGGCGGCTTCTGGCCCATCGGTTTGGGCTATGGATAACAAGCTGATAAACCTAACAGCAAGCGATTCATCGCCAAGCCCCTTTTTAATGAACCAAAGCATCTCTGCTTTATACAAAGATCCAATCGATTGTATAGCCGCCCACCTTATTCTGGCATCTTTATCACCTGCTGCTTGAATCATAATAGAGAGGGTTTCCTTTTCATCAAATGATCCTAAAACTCTGGTAATGAATAATTGTTTTTGCTTATATTCTTCAGATATATTTTTTCCTTTGAAATATTCATATATATAGTGACCGGCTGTTTTTAGCAAAACTTTATACTGATTATCTTCATCCATTAAAAAAAGCTGAGCAATTTGATGTATTGGATCAAGACGTTTCCAGTTTGGTTCTTTCCCCTGATTTTCTTTAAGGAATTTATTGTTTTTAGCTTCATAGTCGATAAGGTCCAAAAAATTATTCCAGACTTTATCACTCATATTCGATTTCATAATTTTTTTAAACTCTATTTTAATTTTTTCAGGTAGATAATAATTGATTTCCCTTAATAGATCTTCATATTCTGTTAAAAGAAGTTCTTCATCACCTTCAACAATAGCCCGATTCAATATTGAGTTTAAAGACCGGTTCACATTTTTTAAGGTCCAATCCTCATAATTATCAAAGGTCCGAAAAAAAATATGGGATATGCTGTGCCAAAAACCCAGTTTATAAATTCTGTCAGATAATTTTTTGATGTTTATGGAAGCCAGAGCGAGAATAAATACAGCCTTGCCCCTTTGCCCGGGACTTTTTGAGTATAATAAATCTTTTACTCGATCTAAAAATTGATTTTCCATCGCTTGATCCAATACCAGAAATTCCAACAAGATAAAGATTCTGCTCTGTAATCAGGGACAAATCGGAAAATGATGCCAGGAGCTAACATATCATGCAAAAAAAACCGCGAGAAAAAAACGACCATTTCCTGTCATTAACCCACATTCCGCAGTGAATTTAGGTAATTTCTTACATTATTTAGATTTGAGGCTCTTGCAAAACATAGTTTTTTCAAGAATCATTATAATTCGTATAAGTTTTCAAACTATCGGATAATAAGTTATTATTTTACAGTTGCCGGCAAATTGCAAATGTCAGGAC
>JAFGWI010000273.1 GCA_016937215.1 Spirochaetales bacterium
CGGGACTTTTGCAATTAGCTCTGCTATTATTACAATCCTTAACGCTAAAAATAGTGATTCCTGTTTAAGCTAAACAAATACAAAAAATCATAGCACCCTAACCAAAAATTTATCACTTCATTTGCTCTTTCCCACAAGGTCTTTGACTAATGTAATCATAGAAACATAGCAAGAAAAAAATACATAGCCAGGCAAACACAATCAGGAATCGAGCAAAAACTTCGCGGTCAAAGCACTAATCCTCAAATCGATCGAGAAGCAGCAGCAAATCACCTACCAGCTTGGGGCTGCCCCATAACACCATCTTTAGCTGAGACAAAGAAGGATCATAGGCAGAGTGAAAACGGCTCATGCCCAGTGAGGGGTCCTTGGAATTCAAAAGCGCGGTTATGGAGTTGGAAATGCGGTTGGCTTCATCCAGTGAATGCACGTGAATATCTATCACCGAGGTTACCCGGATCCGCGGCTCATCGATTACCGGAGCAATATCTGCTCCGGTCGGGTTCTCACCTCCCTTTATCAGGCCCAAAGTCCGGTCCATATATGCTTTTAATTCCGTTTCAGCAATACGCCAGCTCTTCCCGATTTTCCCGGCCTGAATTTCCTTGTCCCGAATATAACGACCCAGGGTTTTAGGGTGGATTTTCAAAATATCAGCTGCCTCTTTTACGGAATAATACTTCATAAACTCTCCTTAACGGGTTAACAATTACAATATATACCCAATTACGACTTTAATCAAGTTATTTTTAGCAATTTTAAGTAACAATTAGTAATTACAAGCAATCTAAAGATACAAGTTCATTAACCAGAGCCACAAAGGCCCTGAATTTTTGGTAAAAGATACACACTCAGCCATTCATGGTGATAATATTTCTGTGCCAACAGACAAGGCAACACAGGCTGTTGTTGAGTATTTTTGCATTTTTGTTGCGTGGTATAAAATCCTAAAATCCATTTTTACCAATCGCTAATTATCCGGGCACATTTTTTAATTTTTGCAAAACCTTAGTTTTGCAAAAGCCTCAACAATAAAAAAAACAAAAACATGACCTTTAGCATAGATATTTTCAATCTCAAAGGTGTTACATTGCATGAATATAAATAAGCGGAATTAATTACTTTCCGCTTAAAAACTTTAATAAAAGCTAATAAAAAAGGACCCGGCTTTCATGAACACCATGTCATGAAAAAATGGGATCTTGATGCTTGTTACAAGCTCACTTGTTGGCTCATTATGTAAACCCTGATTTAACCCTGGGCCACAAAAAAAATTTGGAGATTAAAAATGCAATTTGGCCGAATAAACATAATGATTCCTTTTATCGCACTCATCCTGTTTATTTTTATTTCTGGTGCTTGCCCAAGCCCGGATGCGTCTTCGGAACACAGGGAATTAAAGGAGCTGATTACCAGTGACTCTCTTGTGATTTTACCCAGTGAATCGGGCGAACAAATCATGGCCATCAGTTTATTCGATTCTTTGTCAGGACAAATGACACTTTCGGTTGATCAGTTTTCTCCCCTGGCCCATTTCGAACCTGGTCAAATCCTGGCAATGGGAATTAGTGAAATGACACCTCAAGGCCTTTTACAACGCATCCAGAGCGTAAGCATGATTGACGGACGAGTAGTTTATTACACCCGCTCTTCTCATCTTGCTGAAGCCATCACAAAGGGGCGGATTCAAAGAGAAACAAGCTTTGAATTGGCTGATATTGACCGGACCGAGAATCTTCTTCCAAATATAAGCTTCCAAGGTCCATCAAAGGAACTGAATTTTAATTTCAGTTATCATCTTGATAATGCCTGGCTTTATAAAAAAGACAACCTCTTCTCACTTAAAGCAAGCGGCGATATCGCTTTTAATCTAACAGCCCGAATATCCAAGGAAATCAAAAATAATAATTTGGTAAAAAACAGCTACATTGTAAAAATTGATCCCTTTTCATCGCTTGTATTTGAAAAACAGGGAAATTATCCGGGCGACATGGCTCCTGTGACCATAGCTTCCCACATACTCAAGCCCCTGGTTTATAGCGTTTCGGGTTTTCCTGTTATTGAACTTCTGGAGATAAAGGTCTATCTCGATGCCTTTGAAAGAATTTCAGTGAAACTCTTTCCTCTCAACCATTCTGACAAAGCACTTTAAACTTGAAAAAGCTTCAACTAACCCCCTTTATAAAAAACCGCGCGCATTCTGTTGCCGCGGTTTTTTTTTGCTCTTTCACAAACAAGGAAAGTATTATGATTTTTACTGACTATAGATAACCACCCCGCTTTCCACACCGGAATTCAAGCCTGAAAAACCATACTTCCGAGGGAACCAGCATTTCCTCAAAGGGGAAAATATTGAAACAAAGGTCTTATTTTAATATCCTAATTTAATCCAAGAATAGTGTGAACGGAAATAGCTGAACCCCTACTGAAGAAGTTGACTCTTTAATTCAGAAATGAGATAAAGAGAATCCAGATAATTTGAGACAGGAGGTATCATCATGCGAAAAGCTTATTTAGAACGTCTTAAGGAAGGGGCCTTGATTTTTGACGGGGCCATGGGAACCTTGCTTTACACAAAAGGAATAACACTGAATCGCTGTTTCGAGGAATTAAACCTGTCTCAACCGGAACTCATTAAGGAAATACATCAGGAATACATTGAAGCCGGGGCCGAGGTGCTCGAGACCAATAGCTATGGAGCCAATAGCTTAAAGCTGGCAGCTTTCGGCCTTGAAACAAGTCTTGTAGAAATCAATAGCCGCGCCGTGGAACTGGCAAGGGAAGCAGCCGGCGATGACAATTATGTGGCTGCAGCTGTTGGTCCCTTGGGGGTTTATGTGAAGCCCTTTGGCCGTATTGACATGGAACAGGCTGCTGCCTATTACAAAGAACAATTGACCGCTTTGATCGAGGCCAAACCCGATCTTATTCTGTTTGAAACCTTTCGCAACCTGGATGAATTGCTTTTAGCAGCCAAAGTCAGCAAAAAGCTGGCCCCCTCTATGCCGGTTCAAGCTCAATTCACTCTGGGTGAAGGCCTTTCCACAGAAATGGCCCATGCCATAAAGTGGGCCCAGGCCCTGGACCAGGCAGCTGAGGTCGATGTTCTAGGAGTAAACTGTTCACTGGGGCCGGCAGACATTCTTGAAGTGCTTCAAAGCATTCGCGACAAAGTGGAAAAACCTATTGCCATACTGCCGAACGCCGGTTATCCCAAGGAAGTGGATGGTCGCTTGATTTATCTTTCTTCACCAGAATATTTTGCTGCCTATTCCCGCAGATTTATCGACAGCGGAGCGACCATAGTGGGAGGTTGCTGCGGAAGCACACCGGAACATATCAGGGAAATCGCCAAGGGTATTAGTTCGCGTACGGTCATGAGGGGCAGTAAAATCATTTCCGTAAAGGAAGAAGTCCAAGAAAAGCAGGAAATACCCCTGACCGAGCGCTCTCGTCTGGGCTATCTGGTGGCCAAAAACAGATGGATCAATCTGGTGGAATTACTTCCGCCACAGGGCACTGATTTTACCAAAATCGTGGAAAAATCAGCAGCCCTTTATCGCGCTGGTGTTCATGGAATTAATCTTCCCGATGGCCCCAGGGCGTCTGCCCGCATTTCGGGAATCATGACAGCTGTTCAAATCGAAAGCCAGGCAAAAATCGAGACCGTATTTCACTACTGCTGCCGCGACCGGAACCTTATCGGCATGCAGTCCGATTTGCTCGGAGCCTATGCCATGGGCATTCGCAATATACTTATCGTGACCGGTGATCCTCCCAAGCTAGGGGGATACCCCAATGCTACCGGTGTTTTTGATGTTGATTCAATCGGTCTCACGACTCTGGTGTCAAGGTTAAACCGCGGGGTCGATTTTGGCGGGAATGACCTGGGGAAAACCACTTCCTTTGTGATTGGTGTGGGAGCGAATCCTGCTTCCCTTTCTTTGAACTATGAAATCGAGCGAACCTATAAAAAAGTCGAAGCAGGCGCCCAGTTCATCATAACCCAGCCGGTCTTTGACACCGCTGTTTTAGACCGCTTTCTTGAGAAAGTAAAGGATATAAACGTTCCGATTTTGGCTGGCGCCTGGCCCCTGGCATCCTATAAAAATGCCTTGTTTCTGCAAAACGAAGTCCCTGAAGTGGATATTCCAGAACCCATCATGGAAAGGATGAAAGCCACAAAAACCAAGGAAGAGGCCATTGAAGAAGGAATTGCTATTACAACCGAAATCATCGCTCAGGTGCAGACAAAAATCCGGGGTGTTCAAATCAGCCCTCCCTTTGGCAGGATTGAAACAGCATTAAACCTGATAGACAGGATTACAGAATCAAGGAAAAAGATATGACCTTTAAAGAACGATTAAACCAGGGCGTGGTGCTTTTTGACGGTGCCATGGGAACCCAGATACATGAACTGAATCCGACCATGGAGGAATGGGACCACAAGGAGGGTTGCAGTGAAATCCTGAACCTGACCATTCCTGAAAAAATAAAAAACATCCATAAAGCCTATCTCCATGCCGGGGCCGATGTTATTGAAACCAATACCTTTGGGGCCAATCAGATCGTGCTCGATGAATATGGCCTTAAAAATAAAGTACGGGAAATTAACCGCGTGGCTGCCGAGCTGGCCCAAAGCGCGGCATCAGAATTCAGCAGCAGCAAACCCAGATTTGTCGCTGGTTCCATAGGACCCGGCACCAAACTGGCTTCTTTGGGGCAGATCAGTTTTGATGCTCTTCACAGGTCCTATTTCGAACAAGCTATGGGTCTGATTGACGGCAAAGTGGATCTTTTTCTGGTGGAAACCTGCCAGGATCCGCTTCAAATCAAGGCTGCCTTGATTGCCATCATGGATGCTCAGGTTCAACAACAAGTGAGCATTCCCATGGCCGTAACCGTAACAGTGGAAACCACAGGCACCCTCTTGGTAGGCAGCGAGCTCCAGGTCATTATCACTGCTTTGAAACCCTACCCTATTGTCGCTCTTGGAATCAATTGCGCCACTGGCCCGGATAAAATGCACCCCTATATTTCCCAGCTTTGTGAGTATTTTGACGGCCCGGTTATGGTACAGCCTAACGCAGGTTTACCTCAAAATCTTAATGGACAGTTAACTTACACCTTTGATAAAAACATATTCGCCGATATTCTCGCCTCATTTATAGAAAAAGACGGGGTATCGATCGTTGGCGGATGTTGCGGCACCACCCCGGAGTTTATTAACACGGTTCATCATCGTGTCGCCAAGCTATCTCCAGCCAAACGCACTCCCCAAAAACAAGCGGCTATTACATCCCTCTACACATCGGTTTTAATGGATCAGGACCCGGCCCCCTTTTTTGTCGGCGAACGCACCAACACCAATGGTTCCCGGGCTTTCAAAGAATTACTTCTTGAAAACCAATGGGACAAGGTGGTGGATATTGCCAGGGAACAAATGGAAACCGGGGCCCACGGCCTGGACCTTTGTGTGGCCTTTGCCGGGCGCGATGAAATTTCAGACATGGCAGAGGCTGCCACCCGTATCATTAAAAATGTCAATCTGCCTCTGTTTTTTGACTCCACCCAGCTCGATGTCATGGAACATTCCTTAAAACTCTACGGCGGCAAGGCTGTTATCAATTCAATCAATCTGGAAAACGGAGAAGAAAGAGCCCATGAAATCTGCCGTATCGCCAAACGCTACGGAGCCGCTCTTGTGGCCTTGACCATCGACGAAAAAGGAATGGCCCTGGAAGTTGACAGAAAGATTTCTATCGCCAAACGGATTTATGATATTGCCGTAAACAACCATGGCATTGCGCCGGAGGATCTGATTTTTGACGCACTTACCTTTACTTTAGGAAGCGGTGACGAAAGTCTAAAAACAGCAGGCATCAACACCCTGGAAGGTATCAGGGGCATCAAGGAAAATATTCCAGGAGTTAAAACCATTCTGGGTCTCAGCAATATTTCATTCGGATTAAAAGCATCATCACGGGTTTTCCTTAATTCCGTATTCCTGGCTGAAGCGGTAAAATCGGGCCTGGATATGGCTATCGTGGATGTGAAAAAAATCCTGCCCCTGTACAAGCTTGATGAAAAGGATCTGCAATTTTGTCTGGATCTTATTTATAACCGGGGCGACAATATTCTTTTTGATTTCATCAATCATTTTGATGCCAAGAGCGGCGATTTTGTACAGGAAGAAAATAAAGAAGAGCTGAGTCTTGAAGAAAAAATCCGGAAAAACATCGTTCAAGGCAAAAGAACCGGTATGAATGATCTTTTATTGGAGGCTCTGAAAACACGAAGCCCCTTGGGTATTATCAATGAATTGCTCATTCCTGCGATGAAAATCGTGGGTGAACTTTTTGGATCAGGTAAAATGCAGCTTCCATTCGTTCTGCAATCCGCAGAGGTCATGAAATCTTCTGTGGATATTCTGGAGCCTTACATGGAAAAAACCGATGAAGAGTCGCAAACATCCATTGTATTGGCCACTGTGCGCGGCGATGTTCATGATATTGGCAAAAACCTGGTTGATATTATTCTGTCCAATAATGGTTTCAAGGTACATAACCTTGGTATAAAATGCGAAATTGATACCATTCTCGACAAGGTTGAGGAAGTGAAGGCCCACGCTATTGGCATGAGCGGCTTGCTGGTCAAATCATCGGTGATCATGAAAGAAAACCTGGAAGAAATGAAGCGCCGCAATATCGAGATTCCCGTCCTTCTTGGGGGCGCGGCCCTGACCAAAAATTATGTGGATGAAACCTGTGCTCCGGTTTTGAACAGCCCTGTAATCTACTGTATGGATGCCTTTAAAGGTCTGGAAGCCATGAATGCCATCAAAGATGGAACCCTGAAACTCGCGAAAGATCCGGTCAAAACAAAAACAAAGCCGTTAATCGCGCCTGTCAAGGATGAGGCCCCCATCATTATTTCCCGGAATATTGACATACCACAAGTCCCATTTTGGGGCTCCCGCGTACTTGAAAATATTTCTCTTGACGAAGTTTTCGAATATATCACCGAGGAAGTGTTATTCCGTGGCCGATGGGGCTATCGCAGAGGTGCCGCCACCAAAGATGAATACGATGATCTCATTAATAACACAGTGCGTCCCGAATATGAAAAATTGAAAATACGATGTAAAAACCAGGGCCTTTTGCAACCCAAAGCAGTTTATGGTTATTGGCCGTGCAACAGCGAAAACAACGATGTCATCATCTTCAAACCTGAAACAAACAAAGAAATATTGCGCTTTAACTTTCCCCGTCAAAACATCGCGCCCCATCTATGCATCTCTGATTTCTTTTATCCCGTTGATTCTGGAAAACGAGATATTATCGCCTTTCAATTGGCAACGGTCGGTGAAAAAGCCTCAGAAACATCTCAGGAACTTTATAAATCCAATGTTTATAAAGATTACCTCTTGTTTCATGGCCTTAGCGTGGAAGCAGCCGAAGCTCTGGCCGAGTTAAATCACTTGATTATCCGTAAAGAACTGAATATTATCGAAGAGGATGGTAAGGGAATCAGTGATTTTGTTGTTCAAAAATACAGGGGTTCACGCTATTCCTTTGGCTACCCGGCTTGTCCTGACTTAAAAGAAAACAGGAAGATTTTTGACCTGCTTGAACCTGAGCGTATTGGTGTCAGAATCAGCGACGAGGATCAAATGATTCCTGAACAAACAACCAGTGCCTTTGTGGTTCATCATCCTCAAGCCAAATATTTCAGAGTCTGAAAGGAAAGCATTATGGAAAAATGGATATGCACTAATTGCGGATATATTTATGATCCTGAGATAGGTGATCCTGAAAACGGCGCGCCTGCAAAAACCCCCTTTGAGGATGTTCCCAAGGATTGGGTATGTCCAGTTTGCTATGTGGGAAAGGATTTGTTTGATCCGCTTTAAAACAATGATTTGCACCAAACAAATCTCTTTGTGTCATGGAATCTGTTAAAAAGGAATTTCAATATTCAGGGCATTAAGAGATAAATGCAAATGTTCGACCAGTAGGGAAAATAAACCCAGGGCATATCGCGCTTTTAGAATTACAACGGCTTAATGCTGCCCCAGTCTATTAAGGGTATGGAAACAACTCACCTTGTCGCTCGTTTCGATTTCAGGAGAATCATTATGTTAACTCACTATCTCGGCAACGAGATTCAATCCAAAGCTGTATTCCTTGGAAAGCCATATTTTCCCGGGAAAACCCTTGCTGTTATCTGAGAGAAAAATCTCAAGAAATTTCATCTCTATTCTTTTAAATAGGGATAGTATGGTTTTGATATTGAGTAATAACAAACAAATTGGGTTTCCTCATAAAAAAAACAAAGCCATCACGAGCCTTTATAAAAATTCGCTCATATCTCAAAACCCTTTTTCATGGGTTTATTGGATCTAGTAAAATCACCTTAAAAGAACAGCTTTAATTTGAAAATTTAAATTTAGCCTTTTTGGTGGAAAATACCGTAAAATCCTTTTATAACTTATAGAGAGGGGCAAAAAAATACTTTTTCCGTATTTCTTAGAAAAGCCCATAAAAAATGATTCAAAGAGGAGTTGTCTATGTTTAAATGGATAGAAGGACATCCAAAATCATTAGCCGCCCTGTTGGTGCTTATTCTTGGCTGCTTATGGATTTTCATTCTTGATTTTTCCCTGACTCAGCTTATCCGGACAGCACCCCTTTTCGCGGCCTTCTATTTGCTAATTTTTTATACGCTCCGAAAGCGAAAGAACCAATTCAGGCTCAGGGAGCTCAGTTTAAGGGAATACAGGGAGCATCAGGAGATTTCAATCGATGCCATCGAGGATATTTTCCAAGAGGAAAAAGCAGAGGATGATTTTGGCCTGCCTGTCATGCTCAAGGGAATTAGCCAGGGTGATGAAAGCCTGAAAAGTCCTTTGAGCCAAAATCCATGCCTGGCTTACCATTTACGCGTCGAATTGCTGAATCCAAGCGATTTGTCCAATGGCACTTATTCCTATCTCCTTATTAACAAAGACAAAAGCAGGGAATTCAAACTTCAGCAAAACGAAAAAACCATAAGCATAGCTGAAGGGGGCTTTTGCCAGTTCAGAAATTCAAAAAACAAGAATTTTACCTGGTCCTATATGTCACGGCTCCCGGAAGAACTGAAACAAATCATCGAAGAAGAGCTGAAACTGAAAAACATGGACAAAAGCCAATTTTCAGGGTTTCGCGTTATTGAAGAAATTTTCAATCAGGGAGAAAGCACCATCGTCTATGGGATATGCAAAAAAAGCTCTTCAAAATTAATGATAAACGGTAATCACAAACTGGACCATCCCGAAAGCCTCACCATTACCACCATTTCCAGGCAAGAGCGGGAAGAAGCCATTACTGAGCTCAAAAACAAAAGCCGCCGCAACAGCTTTCTGTTCATGGCGCCGGCTCTTTTACTGCTAATCATTCCCCTTTATTTTTTCGCGCAGCCGAAACTCATGAAAAGCGGTGTGGTTTATTATGTAAAAAGCGATATTGATGTTAAAATTGAAATCACAGATTTCAGCAGTGAACCAGGTGAAAATTACTGGTGGACTTTTGGAGCCACGGACAACAGGGACAAAATAGAATTATGGAACGCAGACAATGAAGATCTCCATGCCTATTCAAAAAGCCAGCTTGTGATCTCCCAAAAACTAATGGAAGATCAGATCTATGAAGTCGGAGTCGATAAAAACATCCAATGGAAGGGTTCCTATTATTATTTTGAAGCATCAGGAGATTTACCCGAACCTGCGGCTGCCGGGGACTACCATAAAGGCAGGATCTATTTGAAAAACAAATCATCCCAGAAAGTAAAAATCACCTTTGACCAAAAAGCTCGTGAAATCAGCAGTGAAAGCTACTGGACATGGAACCCCTGGGACGGCATGAAATATGACTATGGGAATTATGCTATCAAAAATATCTATAATGACAAAGAAGAAATTATTGAAGAAAAAGAGATATTGCTGGAAACAGGCGACCCTCTGTTCCTCTATATAAACAACCAGCTTGTTCGTTCAATTACCCTGGGTGCCAGCAAAGAGCTTCCCTTTGTTCCGAATACAGGTTGGTCTGTTATCATGGATGAACATTTTCTCAAACCCCGAAAAGGCCCTATCTATTATAAAAACCCCAGCGAATATTTATATACCCTTAAAATACTCGATTCCCAAGGTAACGAAGCCTATGCCGCCACCTGGGACCTCGAAGCTGGCAATGGAATGGACGAAGAATTGGGCCGATATCTGATTCTTACCGATTCCGCGGGAAAGGAAGAAGATATTCTTATTACCGAAGGGATGTTTCTGAAAATAAGCCGGATTCGTTACAAGGAACTGCTTAAAGGCAGCCTGGATGAATTGCCCCAGGTCGATTATAATTACCTTACAGGCCAATGGACCATCGATTTACTTAAAGAACCCTAAAAAAAAGGAGCTGAACCCAAAGGCTTCAGCTCCTGTAAATTACAGTTGTATTATTTCAATTCTTCCAACCATCCTGTGGAATAGGCCGAACAATGACCTCACCCTTTTTCAGGTACTTAATCCCTTCCACCGCGGCCCATGCGGCTGAAGTGGTTGTGGTATAGGGAATTTTCCGGCGAACCGCTTCGATACGAAGGGCCTCATCGCCTTTTTGAGAAAAACGCCCCAAGGGAGTATTAATGAGCAGGGCGATTTTACCCGAACGCATCTGGTCAATAATATTAGGATGGCCATCCGCGATTTTAAGAACCACTTCAGGAAATAATCCATTCTCGAAGAGGAATGATGCTGTTCCCCTGGTTGCCGCTAATTGAAAACCCATCTCATCAAGAGCCTTGGCTATGGGCAGAATGGTTTCCCTATCGTTTTCATTTACCGAAATAAAGGCTTTTCCTGAAGTTGGTAACACCGTGCCACAAGCTGCCTGAGCTTTGGCAAAGGCCTCGCCAAAACTGTCACCCGTACCAATAACCTCACCCGTTGATTTCATTTCTGGCCCGAGTAAGGGATCCGTATTCCCCAAACGTTCAAAACTGAACACCGCTTCCTTGACCGCCCAGTTGGTAATGCATTTGCCTGTTCCTAAAAGCCCCTGCTCCTTCAGGCTGATCCCCTTCCAGATCCGGACAGCCGCCCGAACAAGATCCACACCCGAAGCCTTTGAGAGAAAAGGAATGGTCCGGGAAGCCCTTGGATTAACCTCGAGAATATAAAGAACCTCATCCTTGGCAGCAAACTGAATATTCAAAAAGCCCTTTATGCCGATTTCTCTGGCAATTTTCACAACCGCCTCTTCCATCTCCTTGATAATATTGTCAGAGGATTTAAAAGGCGGGAAAACGCAGGCAGAGTCACCGGAATGAACACCAGCGGCTTCGATATGCTGCATAATACCGGCTATATAGACATTCTCGCCGTCACTGATGGCGTCAAGATCGTATTCAAAGGCATCTTCCAGAAAGCGGTCTACCAGAACGGGATTTTCATTATCGATAGCCACACCCATGGATAAAAACTCATAGAGTTCCTCTTTTTCATAGGCCACGAACATGGCCCTTCCGCCCAGAACAAAGGAAGGACGAAGAAGCACAGGAAAACCGATTTCTTCGGACAAGGAGAAAATCTCGTTGCGGCTCCGGGCTGTCCTGTTCTCTGGCTGACGAAGGTTCAAACGCCCCAGAAGCTGGGCAAAAAGCCCCCTGTCCTCGGCATCGAAAATGCTCTTCACCGAGGTGCCCACAATTTCAGCGCCCCAGTCGTGAAGCCTTTTGGCCATGTTCAAAGGCGTCTGCCCGCCGAGCTGGACAATCACCTTTTTAACACCCTCTTTCCGGATAACCTCTTTTACGTTCTCAACAACAAGGGGCTCCAGATAGAGCCTGTCGGAAGTATTGAAGTCAGTGGAAACTGTTTCAGGATTGGAATTAATGATAATGGTTTTTACATTTTCCTTTCGATAAGCAAAGGAAGTAAGCGTACAGCAGGTATCAAACTCCAGCCCCTGACCAATCCGGTTAGGCCCTGAGGCCAGAATAATCACTGCCTCATCCTTAATAGGATCGCCTTCATTCACTTCGCCGTAGGTTGAATAAAAATAGGGAGTCTGGGCCTGAAATTCGCCGGCACAGGTATCCACATAATGATAGGAAGCGAAAATTTTATTATCCACCCGCATCTGTTCCACTTCAGCCTCGGTCATGCCTTTTAATTTAGCGATCTGCTTGTCGGACAAACCGTTTCGCTTAGCCTCAAGAAGTAATTCCGGGGTCAGATCAGATTTGGCAATCTCATGCTCCAGCTGGGTAAGCTGTAAAATATTATGCAAAAACCACTTGTCAAAACCGGTTTTCTGAATCAGCGATTCGATTACCGCCTCGCCCTTTTTACGGATTTCATGATACACCGCGATGAGACGAAGGGGATGCATGGTTTCCAGCATATGGTTAAGCTGTTTTTCCGAAACATCGGGAATCTCGGTTAAGCCATCATACCCGAATTCAGTGGAACGAATGGCCTTGTTCATGGCCTCGTTAAAGGTACGGCCAATAGCCATGGCTTCGCCAACCGATTTCATCTGGGTTCCCAGGCTGTCATAACCCAGGGGAAATTTCTCTGTTTCAAAACGGGGAACCTTCACCACCACATAGTCCAGAGAAGGCTCAAAAGCGGAAACCGTTTTACCGGTGATTTCGTTAATAATTTCGTCAAGGGTAAAACCCACAGCCAGTCGGGCCGCGCAGCGGGCAATCGGAAAACCCGTGGCCTTGGAAGCCAGAGCCGAAGAACGGGACACCCGTGGATTCATCTCAACGATGACCATACGGCCGTTATCAGGGCGAATGGCAAACTGAACATTTGAGCCGCCGCAGTCTACTCCAATAGCCCGGAGCACTTCCAGCGAAGCGGTCCGCATGGTTTGATATTCGCGGTCAGACAAACTCTGAACCGGAGCCACGGTAATGCTGTCGCCCGTATGCACACCCATGGGGTCGATATTTTCAATCGAACAAACCACCACCGCGTTATCCATGCGGTCGCGCATAACCTCCAGCTCGAATTCCTTCCAGCCGATCAAACTTTCTTCGATCAGAACCTGATGCACCGGGCTCTCCATCAAAGCCTGTTCGGTCTGAGTCACCAGCTGTTCATGAGTATAGGCAATACTCCCCCCCTGGCCGCCCAGGGTAAAGGAAGGCCGGATAATCAAAGGAAGGCCGACCTCTTTCTCGATCTCAAGGGCCCCTTTTAAATCGTTGGTTACAACCGAACGAGGGGTTTCAAGACCAATGCGCTTGGCCATTTCCTTAAACTGCCCCCGGTCTTCAGCCATTTCTATGGCCGCGATACTGGCGCCGATAATCTCCACACCATATTTGGCCAGAATCCCCTTTTCGTAAAGGGCCAGGGTCAAATTCAAGCCGGTCTGGCCGCCCATGGTCGGTAAAATGGCATCGGGCCGCTCTTTTTTAATCACCGCTTCAAGGTATGGAACCTTCAAAGGCTCTGTATATATGACATCAGCCAAACCCGGAGTGGTCATAACCGTCGCTGGGTTGGGATTCACCAAAATAACCTTATAACCTTCTTCCTTCAGGGCTCTCACCGCTTGAGTTCCGGAATAGTCAAATTCACAGGCCTGACCAATAACAATAGGACCAGAACCTATCAAAAGAATGCTTTCAATATCTTTTCGTGCGGGCAAGATTTTCCTCCTTAAAAATGATGGCCATGGTAACAAAAATCAACAATTATTTCAATTGATGGGCGTTTTTTGATTAAAACCCTCATCTTTTTAATTTCAAGTGATAAACTTACTTAATTATCGAGCCAATATATCAGGATTTGTTAAAAAGGAAAAGTAGGCAGGGCCTGAAATTCCACAACTTCATAAAATTGAATTCCCAAGCGCTTGATGGCTCACCTTTTTTGGGCGTTGCCTGCTTCCATTTCATTACAGCAGGCCGGGTTTTTCGCCACTACGCTCTCGCTCCGAAGTTTTGGCAGCGAAATTATCGCTGCCAAAAGCTTTTCGTCAGTTTTTTGAAAAAAACTTCCTCATGGCTACAATCCCTAACGCGGAAAAACCCTGCCCTTTGGTAAAAATGAGCCATTGGGAAAAGTTCTGGGGCAAGCAATCAAAAGGCAGTCATCAAATCATAAAAAACGCCTGTAAAACCGCGATTCAGATAGAGCCTCAAGAACCTGTCAGCCCATAAGCGAAAGGAATTCCTTGAAAATCCAGGATGAATCACGGGGCCCCGGAGCAGCTTCAGGGTGAAATTGCACTGTTAAAACAGGCAGTTTTTTATGGGCCAGGCCCTCAACCGTTTGATCGTTCACATTTCGAAAGCGCACTTCAACGTCCTTGGCCAGGGATTTTTCATCCACTGAAAAGCCGTGGTTCTGAGATGTGATAAGCACCATGCCGGTTTTTTCGTCACGAACAGGGTTATTAATGCCATGGTGGCCGAATTTCATTTTAAAGGTTTTGGCTCCCAAAGCCTGGCCGATTATCTGATGGCCCAGACAAATACCAAAAACAGGCATATTACCCATGAGCCCCTTGGCCAGTTCAACCAAATATCCCAATACAGCCGGGTCACCCGGGCCGTTTGAAAACAAAACCCCATCAGCCTTGGTTCCTCTCACCTGGGCCACTGTTGAACGATTGGGCACAACTGTCACCTTACACCCGATTTCCACCATTTCATTGACAATATTGGCCTTGGTTCCGCAATCAATAAGGCAAATATGAGGCGCCCCTTGAGGATTAACCACAACAGGTTCAACAGTCCCTAAATCACTGACCAGGTCGCGGCCTTCCATGGAGGGAAAGGATTTAAGAAAATCGAGGCACTGTTTTTTTTCCTCCTCTGTGATAATGTCACCCTTTGACTTTATAATAATACCATTAGGACTGCCCTGATCACGAATCCGAAGGGTCAGTTTGCGCGTATCAATATCGCTGATTCCTGAAATACCATATTTTTTAAGGAAATTCACAAGGGAAGCTCGATTTTCAGGCACAGGACCATCATAAAGAGACCTTACAACAAAACCCGATGCCTTAATATGCTGAGCAGTAACCGGTTTTTCCGGCCCTGATTCATTCCATGCTTCGTCACAGCCATAATTTCCGATATGAGGATAGGTCATGCAAACAATCTGCCCCTTATAGGAAGGATCGGTGAGAATTTCATGATAACCGGTCATTCCCGTGTTAAAAACCACTTCACCGGCAGCCCCTTTGGTTTTCTCAGCGTTTGCCAGTTCCGCGGCAGAGGGAGGCTCGGCTCCGAAAGCGTAGCCTTTATATTCACTTCCATCTTCCAGTATCAGATAGCTTATTGTTTTCATCTATTCATACCCTTTTTCCGTATCTTTCAAAAAAAGCCGGCATTCCATGACGAATGACCGGCTTCACTAGCCCCTAGGGGAATCGAACCCCTCCTTGAAGAATGAGAATCTCCTGTCCTAGCCGATAGACGAAGGGGCCAGGAATAGCTTC
>JAFGWI010000274.1 GCA_016937215.1 Spirochaetales bacterium
AGTCAATTCCAGGCCGCTAAATCCTAGGTCCCATTGAAACCTTGCGTTTCCCCCAAGTGACAATGATATGCCTGTGGAATAATCCAGAGTATCTTCTATTTCTAGTGGTCTTACAGCCTGACTGAATGGGCCATCATTTGTATTATTTTGTAACACCGGGGTTTCGTTATTTTGTTGGCTATTTCCATTGACAGTCGCTCCAGTGAAGTTCCCAAGTAATTTCGGTATTGATTCAGCAATATAATTCAACAAAGTAGCGTCTTTTACGCCCCAATCTGGTCGATATAATTTAACTATTTTATCACTGAAAGTATCACCAAGGTTGAATTTTACCATGAAATATTTTGAATCAGCGGCTTTGGCGACTTGGTCTGGTAGCCCATCGCTATTCACATCCACCAATCGGTAGCTTGTTTTATTGTTGTTGGCGGTTATGCCGATACCGGCTCCAGCTGTAAGAGTATAAGTAACAAGATTAAAACCCGGCAAAGTATAATTTATTCTTCCACCTATACTTCCATTATTACTATAGGAAAGGCCGGAGGAATGACTGCTGAATATATAACCATCTGTAAGATTATATCTCCAATCAGCAAGTTCTTCATTCATCACATTTGTCCAGCTTGCATTTGACCAGGTATTTCCTATCCCTGTATTGATTTTTACACTGATATCTTCAAGGTTGTTTCGGCTCAGATAATCAGGTAGTCCGTCACCATTTATATCCATCAAGGAATTTGTTTGTATTCCCTGACTCATTGTTCCGCTTGTTGACAGGCTCCAGCTGTTACCCAATCCTTGTACAATATTGCTGGCGATTTCCTTACCATCGGCATCTGTTTTTACCGCAATCGCCATTGAACCTGTTGATCCGGTTATGCCAAATCCGGCAGTCAGATTGCTGAATCTATTTAAATTATCAAAAGGCACAGTGATCGTTTGATTATTGGTCAGTCCTTTTTTACTACCCGCCATAAAGGTTTTTGATTCCCCATGATCTGTCGGGGTATTTAACATATCGGGGTAATGGTCACCATTAAAGTCTGTGAGGCCGATATATTGAATAGAGGTACTGGAATTAATGCTGACATTTCCACCATATAAACCGCCTAATCCAAGTGTCACTTCATTACTATCATTCAGGCTCTTATTTAATAGAGTCAGTGTATTTTTGGATGCGGAACTGCTTCCCTGAAAGGTTTCATGGATAAAGTCGCCGCCCTTTCGGCAGGGTGCCATTTCATCGGCTTTGATGTATGGGGCAAATGTGTACTCTATATTCAGGTTGGTTCCATCGGATTGTAGGGTTGGAACATTATAACTTGATATTTCTCCAATCCAGGTATTTGTATCCAGTTCTGTTACGTATTCCTTACCTGTTTTATTGATGATAGTTGTTATGACTTTTTCATTATCCTTTTTTTGTTGATTACTTTGAATACCAAGAGTGTATTTAGATTCAATATCATCTATTTTGCCTGTGATCTTATTTTTACCTACCAACTCGGGATCAAAATCCTTATAACTTTTCCATGTATTATATTCCCAGCCCATATAACCACCTGAAAAGTCATCAATATAATTTGTCGTGGAGTTAGATTTAGCAGCCAGAATCTTCTTTCGGATTTTGGTTAATTGACTATACATAGCGTTAAAATCCTGAGTGCTATTAAATTGAGGAATAAAGCGTTGATATACCATTGTTTGTCCCTGACTATTTAATCCGGGAAAAGTTATTTTTCCAACTTCACTGTTTGGTTGAATGTTCTCGACACCAATAGCCATTTCAAGAAGGCTTTGATTGTCTGGTAAAATACTATTCACCACATTCAGTTTTACATCGGAGGTGATATCCACCTTTTTTATGACATTTTTCCATGTGCCCAGATTCAATATGTTCCAGAATGCGGTTAAAACCTCTTTTCGATTTTGAATTTCTTCCTGCTGTTCAAGTTTTTTCAGCACCCGAAGGCCATCTTTTTGTTCATACCATGGAAAAGCTATATTTTCCCTGAAGTATATAGAAAGTTGCAGACTAATATCTTGATGGTTTTGGATTGGCAAGTAATAATTAATATTATCCACAGTGATTTTATTAAAAGCCGTTTTGACTATATTTTGCTCTTCGGCTTTGAAGAAATTTATCAGCTTATTATATTGTTCATCATCAAGACAAATTATGTTTTTCAAGTTTGGTTCTGTATCATAAAAAGGGCCAGTGCTGATTGGGTAAAGACTTTGAAGCATTCCGATAATAACCATTATGTTTGTATTTGTTATTTCATTTTTAAGTTGCCATAGCTTATCGGTTTCATTAAAAACATAACTTGCTTTCAGGAGTTCTGCATGATCTTTATTGGCAATGGTTTCAAGTTGTTTATATATATCTGATGTTAATGCATAGAAATCAAAGAAGCCGAATTTATTATTACCGATTACTATGTCATGCACTGTATTTTCATAATAGTCTTCTGGCATTTCTTCGATAACCGGGTCAAAATTACTTAAGTTATAAGAAATCTCCACATTATGCAGATTGATTTTCACCGAGGAAGCATTGACATCGAGTATTTTCAAGTCTTCGGGTATGGCCGTGATCTCTTCCACAAAAACATTTTGATTATCCTGTAGCCATAACCTTGCGGCTTCGGTTCCATCTTCCAGATATAATCGATCCAGAAGATATCCTTTGCTTAAATTAGGAATTCCAGGATTTTCTGGAGGATCTTCTGTTGTTATTTTAGCTATCGAATTGGAATAAAATCGTGAATTGTTCATAACAAGGCTTTTATTCTTTAATGGAATTAATCTGCCATCGTACAATTTGTAAAAAGCAAGTTCCCGGCGCTCTTCATAGCTGGTATATTGGCATATGTATTTTTTAATGACCCAATCAGCCTGATTATTGATTCGGTTATAATTTTGGGTCAGCTTATTATAGTCCCAGGCACTGGAAAGGGATTTTTGTTCGCTTGTAAAACTTTCCTGACTTGTATCACCAAGGCCAGTAAACATTTCATTAAAGATTTTTTCACTCAATGCTTTTGGAATGAAGTATCCATATTCAACCATGGCTTCATAAACTGGAACATTGGCGTACTTTTCCCAATCTGGTTTTAGTTTATAAACGTATGAAGATGATTCATAAGACCTGTTATATAAATTGGCGAATCGTTGGTCGTTATGAGGTAAGGTTGAGCTGTTTTCTTCCGGGGGGGAATAGTCGGCTGTGTTTTTCATGTCATAAAAGTAATTGATGTTTTCATATTTCAATTGACTTTCCCAGGAAACCCGG
>JAFGWI010000275.1 GCA_016937215.1 Spirochaetales bacterium
CGCCCCCAGAGGGAGGGGGTACCCCCTCCCTCTGGGGGCGAGCTGTTACCCTAAAAGTGTTGCTTCTCACACTTGAATTCGGGTTTTAGGAATATAATCAATCTAAATTCATTGTTCTTCCTGTGAGAGAATGGTAGTTTTGTTTTATAATACAACTTATTAAAAAATCTCGCTACTAAAATTTACAATGAATTTTTATATTTTTTTATTGTAACAAAACAACCCATGAGTTGTTCCTTATAGTTTTGTTAAAACCATTCACAAAACACTTTACCTGCGAACAAGCTCGCCTCGATAAACCATTTTTTTTGTTGATTTTCTCATCAATTAATTATTGTTTTGCTTGAAAAGTGAAAAGAAGCAACTATTATTTATCTGTATATAAAAAAGACGGTTTTCTCCATAGACCCCAGACCCCATTGATGGCTTAAGGAAATTCTCCTTATTATAAAAATCCATTTTCACGGTTTTTTTAAAAGTGTCATCAAACCACACACCCCTAAACCGAACTCCTCGATTTATAAATAATCTCCAGACTGGCCTTTTCGCCCTCAAGATTCTTGATCACCTCATGGGCATCCACTAAACGGCGGGCCAGCACCTGCAGCATTCGCCCGGCAAAGCGGGGATCATCCTTCAGCTTGGCGAGAAAATTCTTCCGCGGAATAATCATGATCTCCGTAGCTTCCTGGGCTTCAACCGAAGCTGTACGGGGAAGGCCAAGCAAAAGACGCATCTCGCCGAAAAAATCGTTTTTACCAAGGGTTGTGAGGGAAATCTTCTGGCAGTTCTGTGTTTTATAAACAGATACCTTTCCCGAAAGAACCAGATACATTTCATCACCAGGCGCTCCTTCGGTGCAAATCAAATCGCCCTTTTTATATTTCCTGGTCTCTATCATATTTCCCTCTTTCCAAGGCCCTTATGGCAAATAATCGCTCATCAACTTTCGCTTTTATCGGAATCATACTGAACTTCCAGCTGCTCCCGAAACAAGGCTTCCTTTTGCTTTAGCATGAAATAGGGTACCTGATAGGCCTCTTCGATTTTGCTTTTATCAAAAACATCGGCCTTGGGGCCATATTCCAGCTTGTCGTTTTTATAAAACAAAAGAATATTTTCAGCGTATTTTTCCGTGAGTTCCAGTTCGTGAAGTGAAAAAAACAAGTGTATACCATGCTCCCGGCTATAGTGGCAGAGATAATCCATGGCTTTTTCTTTCTGATAATTTTCCAGGGCAAAAATCGGTTCATCCATCATTAAAATCCTGGAACCATAAAGCAGTGAAAAAGCCAGAATTGTGCGCTGAAGCTCGCCCTTACTCACCTCCTGGGTTTTTCGTCCCAGACATTTTTCCAGCTCAAAAATCTTTACCAATTCCCTCACAAAATCGGGTTTAACATCCTTCAAAAAACCATTTTGAAAAACATATTCCAGCAAATCACCGATGGATTCATCAGAATCGAATTCCATATTTTGGAAAACAAAGGAAACCAGCTCATGGCGCTTTACCACTTCCCGAAGCTCCTTGGTATTCTGCCCTAAAATGCTTACATCGCCGAGCTGGGGCAAAACCGTACCCCCGGCCAAAAGCAAAAAAGTCGATTTTCCCGTGCCGTTTTGTCCGATCAAGGAAGAAATCCCCGGCCCCAACTCAATTGACAGATTTTCAAACACAGGCTCTGTGCTTTCAGGATAATAAAAGCTCACATTTTCCAGTTTAATAATTGAATCCACTTTATCCGAATTCTCCTTAAGCATTAAGTTTAATCTAATAACCCGTCATTTTACTAACAAATCTTCAAAAAATATACAACGTGGCATGGTAAGTTTATTCAATTTTTTGTTGTCGGGAAAGGGGCGTAATTCGAATAATGACGGCCCTTGCATTTTTTCAGTAATTTTACCATCTTGTTAATTAAGAGGGTGATAATTTGCTCTTGACTGGATTCATGGTTTTCCGGGGCTTGCCCCAGCCCTGAAGGGGCTCGGGCCGGGCTTTACGCCACTACGGCTCTCGCCTCCGAAGGTTTTAAGCCTGAAATTATCAGGCTTAAAACGCTTTGGCAAGGCATTTTTGAAAAAATGCCTTGCCATGGCTCCAACCCCTAAGCTATCAGAATCCAACAGCTTGAGTAAAAATAACATCAGGTTCTTTCAATTAGCCCAAAGCCCTAATGGCAGAACAACACTTTTTATGGCTGATCACAAACTGACGCAATAAGGAGAAATATCATGAAACACCTGAAAATCCACGATTCACTTAACCACCTGTCCACTTCAGGGGGCGACTTCATATTTGAACAAATAAAAAAAGCGATTGAACAAAATGGAACAGCCACGGTTTTTCTAAACGGCGGCAGCACACCAATCATGTGTTTTGATTACCTCTCGGCACTATTTCAAAAAGAAGCGCGAATACTTGAAAAAACCCACTGGTTTATCGGCGATGAACGCTGGGTAACCGTGGATAATCCCGAAAGTAACGAGTTCCAGATCCGCGAACACCTGTTTAAAAACCTGGCTCAGGCAAAAATCCATCTCTATTCCTGGAAAGCCCTTGAAACAACCCAGCTCGACTGCGCCCGAAACTATGACATGCTTTTGACCAGCCATTTCACTGAAAAAAACAGGACTCCCGACCTGGTTCTGCTCGGTATGGGTGACGACGGGCACACAGCCTCGCTTTTTCCAGGCAGCCAGGCTCTATTACCGGATCAATCACTGAAACCCCTCAGTCCTGAACTGGAATTTAACGCCAGAGCAATCTTTATCAAGGCAAAAAACACCTGGCGGCTTTCGCTGACACCTCGGTTCATCAACAAAGCCAAAGCCGTTTTATTTCTCATAGCCGGAGAAAACAAAAAACACCCCTTACAAAAACTGCTCGACTCTGACCCGGCCATTCCCGGCTCATGGATTAAGGCTGAAAATACAAGCTATTTTATTACTAAAGAAGTTGGGCCCGACAATCTGGACGCTTTGATTGATAATAAAGAGCTTAAATTATTCTAATTATTAGAAAGGTAAAAAAAGCAACCCCCCTGTCATTCTGAACGCAGCGGAGCGAAGTGAAAAATCCCAGTTGTCTAAATTCGGGTTGATTCGCTAATAAAGTGTTTGCGTGTATGAAATTACGAGATGATCGATGAGACAGGTTAGATTCTTTATGGTTGCAGAGGCGAG
>JAFGWI010000276.1 GCA_016937215.1 Spirochaetales bacterium
CCACCAAGGTTATTGGAGAAAAGCTGAATCCTCAAGGCCAGAAAATCAAGGGGATACGCATCCTAAACCAAAATGACACAAACCAAATCTTTACCATTGGTGAAGACTACCTTGAACTGGACAGCCAGAGCGAAAAAGAAGTGACTTTTTCAATCACCAATCAATGCCCTGTGCCGGATTGGCTCACAGAAGAACTGCCGATCTTTCTTCAAGTGAAATATCCAGGTGAAGGTGAAAACCGGGAGCTCACATCCAAAAGCATAAAAACATTCTGGATCAGACAAGCTAAGATAATTGAAACAAATGAAAATGTAAATATCGAAGACACAGAGCTATAGTGCCCTGCATTCTGAAGCGCCATCCTCCGGGAAAGGATTACTAACCAGCCGAAAGCATGTTGTTAACTGCTTTCGGCTTTTTTTTGTCAAAAAGGCTTTTAAACCTTCCTTTAAAGTCCGATTCCCGGCTCTTTCATCCTGAGGAGGAACGACGAAGAACCTTAATTGCTAAAAAGCCCTGTTGTGTGTAAACAGTAGCCACATACCAACCGGGATTCTTCACTCCGCTACGCTTTGTTCAGAATGACGAAGCAGAGCGGATCGGAACCATCGGCGTAACTCCAGGCCCCTGGGCCGGAGTATCGCTAGTATAAAATTATCCCAAAAAAAATGGATAAATTCCTTTCTGTGAGGTATACTCTAAATCAAAAACATGATATACTTAGGTCATTATTATTATCAGGCTGAAACTATTAGATAGTGATAATCGCGGAATAACTGGAACCCAATTCAGGCTGTCCCATAACCTAAAAACAACAAACTTCTTTAATCAAAAAATAAAAAATTTTGTAATTTGGATGGTATTTGAATAATACAGCTATCACGAATAGCTTAAATCTTAACTTCACATTAAAGCTATGAGAAACAATGTCCTCCCATGTAAACCATCATTTCCCTTTATTTTAGGCAAAAGCCATAATTTCAGCTCCCCGGTGTTTAATTATACATCGCAAATTACTCACCAAACGAATCAGCATAAATTCTCCTTTAGCTTTCCAATAGCCTCGTAGCAAATGCTGTATCCATCCGCTATTCTTCTGATCATCACCATGTATTGGTTCTATCAGACCCTGACGCTTCATATACATCTCACGTCCAAAGTCCGTTTGCAGTTTATCTCGCATCTTTTCACGCAAAGGCTCGCGCGCGTCAACTACTATCTGTCGTTTTTGCCCGCTTGTACACATGCCTTTGATCATACAATTCCAGCAAGTCTCTGTTTCATATATATATGCTTCTTCACCATCTTTTGTTGAAATAGTGCGAATTTTTTTCATGATTTTACCACCAGGGCAATTGTAAGTTCCATCTTCATTCTTTGTGAATTTTTCCTGATTGAATTTCTTTTTATCATTATCCTCATCTGAACTTTTATATCTTCTATCAGGAACAAAAAAATTTTCAGAACGATTTTCCATCTTTTCAAGGTTAGTATAGCTTTGAAAACCACTATCAGCCGTTACGTTTTTATGATACTCTCCTGTATTTTCAATAGATTTATCTATAAGTGGAAACAAATCGTCGGGAACATCTCCTGATAATGTTGTTTCAACGGCTGTCACAACTCCGCACTTTTCATCCCTTGCTGTTTGATGATTATAGGAGGGTCTTGAACGGGAATCCTTATGCTTCATTACCGGCGCGTCTGGATCGGTCAAATTGATTCACTTTTTTTTATCACCTATTTCTTCAAGCTGCTTTTCCAAAAAATGCAGCTTGTTGATTTTTTTTTGAAAGGTTATTAATCCACTTGTTCTTTCTTTTTATCTCTGGCCACTGCTTCAAGCATGGAAGTTTTCATCTCTTCCGTCAGCAAAAAAAGCTCTTCATCCTTTTGTATGGTTGTGATTTTAATTCCTTTTTTACTCATCTTCAATTCCTGTGGGTATGATATTTTCTTAGAATCTATTGTATCAAAAAAATAAATTTATGAAAATTCCTTATTTTACAGGCTGTTAATGATTGAGGAGAAGAAAGATATCAAATTTATAAAGTAGATAGAATCCGGATTATTCACAGGGTGAATTTACTCCATAACCCTCAGCTATTCTGTAATACTCTCGTTATAACCCTCTATAACCGCATCCATAATTTTCACCGAATCACAATAATGATCTAATCTATCGAATCATGGGCACTTTGAATAAGGGCCCAGATATCCTTCTGTTATTCCCCCAAGCTCAACAGACTATCGCCAGCTATTGCGTTAGGGATTGGAGGTGAACAGTCCCGGTTTTTCAAAACCGGGACTGTTGAACCCGCAGCCTGCCTAATTGGCAGGCGAGGATTCCGGGAGATTTCAAAAAAACGGCAATTGCTATTTTTTGGGTCTTCTAATGGCTCGTTATGTGAAATGCCGGGCTCTAAACTTAAACAATATTCTTGCCACCCATGGCTTGGATAAATATAAGGAGGCAAAATTATATGAATAGTATTACAAATGAACACACACAATTCAGCAAGTGGTGGAAAGACGACAAATAATATAATAAAAACTATTAAGTCTTTCCTTTAATCAAGAAAACTCAAAAAACAGCAAAATTATAGGAGCGACTTATGATGAAATTATCTCTCATGAGAGATGTATTTACAACTGTAAATACAGATTGGGATTGTGAATTAGCAGCAGAGCTGGCAAAAAATTGGAAACATGATAAAGCCTGGATAAAAATGTGGCGCGCCAGTGCCAATTTTATCTGTTATTTAAAAAACGAAGAGCAACACTATGTTATCAGATTTAATCAAGATTCAGAACGAAAACTGGATCACATTGAATCTGAGATCAAGTTGTTGCATTATCTGAAATCCAAGGATATTTCTATTGCTGAACCTGTTCTTTCCAGAAACAATAAATTTATTGAAAGCAAACAAACTCACTATGGGAAATTTTTTACCTGTGTGTTTGAGCGTGTTTTTGGCGAACAAAAAGAAATCGGTGATTTAAAAAAAGACGACTACATTACCTGGGGTGAGTCACTCGGTGAGCTTCATAAAGCATTTAAAGGGCTTCCAAAAGTGGTTGAGATTCACAGGATTTCCCATATTGATATGTTTGAGGGATATGCACAGGCATCACAATCCACAGGTTCTGCTGAATCAAATGAGATTGAATATCTTAGAAAATGGCTGAATACATTGAACAGGAATAAAGAAAATTATGGCCTTATACATTATGATTTTGAATTGGACAATATCATTTGGAATGAAAATGGAGTACATATAATCGATTTCGATGATTCGATTTATTCATGGTATGTTGCTGATATTGCCTATGCACTAAGAGACGTATTTTTCGATAGTACAAAGCCGGACAAAGATGATGAAAGATTTTTATTATTTATAAAAGGTTATAGAAAGAAAAACGCCATTTCCGAAGAAGAATTGATACAGATGCCCGTTTTCTATCGCTTACATAATTTTATTAGTTATAAAAAGCTTCAACGAAGTATTGATCTCAGCGTGAGTGAGAATAATCCAACTTGGTTGAATGAATTAATTATAAAATTAACAAATATTAAAGATTCTTATTATAAAGGATTTCTGACTCAATTTTGATTTTGAATCTGAAGGAAGTACCTCCGTGTACTTTCTTCAATTTTTAAAACCGGCGTGCCAAAGACTTCATCGTTCCTCCTACCTAATTCCGTCTTTGGCTCCATGTAAATTGACTTCTTACAATTCTTTTAAAAAGATGTTTTCCTTTTCCAGAAAAAAGTTACCATTATTCCCATCAGTTTATGCATTTCAATTTCAACCGAATTATTCATGTTATATGAATCCATGATAATTTATGACAGATGTTGATTCAAAATGAAGATAATCTGTGCAGGAAAGCTCACTGGATTCTATCTGTTATCTGTATGGCCTGGTTCCATGGTTCCATCGTTAATACACTTTATTATTCAGCCAAGAAAGAAAATCAGAAACAATAAGTCTGGTCAACCAGTTTAGAAAACGGGTTGGCGATTGACTAAAAACATAATCAAAAGTTTTCTTTGACCATAAAAGCAACAAAAAAGGAGGAAGCTTCAATAAAACTTCCTCCATGAGCGATCAAGGTTCTATAGTCAAAATAAGTCTGAAATCAACATCATCCCAATGAAGTATCTGATTGTGAAAATTATAAAAACCATCAAGGTTATTATTTGAATGGGCCGGGTCTCCTCCCATATTGATATGCACCTCAAAATTTGAACCTGAACCATTATATTCATCTATCACCATGGCGTGGGCCGCGGATGCCAATGGTCTCATAAACAGAAAAACAGGTCTGCTCGCGTCTATTTCAGTCTTGATAATTGTTTCTATCTGCGCTTTACTAACACCAGCATCAGTCGAGTAACGTTTGACATTTGTGACCCCGTAGTGATCTTTTAATTCTTTCTCTAATAAACCATCCCTTAATACCTTCAAAACATAACTGCCAGTGCCAAAATTCTTTTGAACAACGAGTGAAGCGTTATAACTGAAGCGCGCTGTTTCGTCCTGAATATTATCGAGTGTTGTTGAATTTATCCCTTGAGGAGCAATCAAATTCCAGTTAGTAGCCGGAGATCCCAGATTTCCTGAAATTGGTCCGTAATTTGTACTTTGGTAAGAAACCGAACCTGTTGGAGCTTTCTTGTGGTAGTACATTATTTGCGCGATAGCTGTTGACCAACATCCCAGCGCGTTTCCACCAGGCGCGTCCTTTGCGTAAAGGCCTTCCTGAGACCAATGGGTTTTAAGAAGAACAGGATTGGTAAAGGTTCCAACTGCCTTTAGTCGCAGGTTTTGTTGATATAAAACATTTTTTAATCGATAATCAAAGGAATACATCGGAAAACTGTAAATTTCGGTCTGAGGCGCAGTGTTATACCTTAAAGTAATCGTATAGATGTCTTTACCCTGAACAGAGACCACGCTCATTTTATTAACTTCAAACTTTGATACCCTGTTTTCAACAATGGCGTCTTTCAGCTGCTGCCTTGTTATTCCATAAAGAGCAATTTCTCCCAAAGTGCTTGGTCGGTAAATTACGTTATAATATATCTGATTATTAATAACATGGGTATCAACATCATGAATCCGATAGCCATTATTATACATACTATTGGTAACACTAACCATATTTGCACGAGTCAAACTGTAATATAAATAATCGTTTACAGTGGATTTTCTGTAACTGGCAGTATAATACAATGCGGAACCCTTGGCGCAAACGCTTAAAAGATTGATTCTCCAACCTTCGTTTTTCAATCTTGATGTTTCACTTATCAAACTGGATTGTGTTATCTCGATTAAATTGATTTCGCCAGCATTGACTTTACGCAGTACAATCGTGTATTTAATCACACCATTATCATTATAGCTTTCCAATGAATGGAGCCTGAATCCTTTTGAGGAATTGGAATTATACACACTAATAAATTGACTCCGGGTCTGATCACAATAAATGAGTTCTGTTCCGGTTCCTTTTTCCAGGATCGCGGAAAAACGTTCATTATCAATACTGTTTATATCAGCCACAGACAAAAGTCGGCTTGATTGCGCCTCTTGCTGGTTTGGTGTTTCGAGTACTTGATTTAAAGGCTTTTCATCCAGAGAACAGGATGTTACAAAAAGGAAAGCAAAGACCAAAATCAATCCTGACACTTTCATTATTGTATTTTTCATATTTCCTCCTTGTGATTTCTATCACTTGAATAATTTAAAGCCCGGAACATTATTTATTCACCAGGCCCTAATAACAAATATTGTGAGTTTTTAGTAAACTCTTCCTACCGCGTAATCCTGTTCATTTAACTCTTGAGTGTAGAGATTGATTCGGCGTATCCCCACAGGGTGGCAGCCTTCCAACACCCAAATCTCATCACTTGCTTCATCCCACTTAACAACCATCATTGAATGTTCGTTGCCACAGGTAAGACGAGCCAGATAATCACCGTTTCTTGGAGTATAGGTATTTGAATCATAAGGAAGGATCCAGTTATTAGAAGCATCCATTTTCTGGAATCTTCTTAATCCTAAATGAAAACCATAAAAACGGTTCGCCCTTCTAAAAATATCTGCCATTTGGGAAACAGCCACAATATTATTAAAGGTATCGTTTCCATATGTGATATTTGCGTCTTTATAATAGAATGATATTGTTTCAGAACACATATAACCTATGGTGTCCTGGCCATATTTATAATCAGGATCAGAACCGCTTTTTCCAATATCCCGAATCATGGATTTGGCTACCGGAGTGAATGATGAAAAGGAGTAAGAAGTGTTCATAAGACTATTGATATATTGCAAACGACCACTATACTCATTTGTTGAATTTAAAGTATAAATAGTTGCAGAATACGTTCCACCACCTGACAATGTCAAATTGGATACATTAGCCAACTGCATTTGCTTGAAATTCCATGATGCCAAGCGGGGGTCAGTGTCAGTGTCTTCACTATTCCACACACCGACATTATTATAAACAGCAATCACATTCAGCTTATCAATAGACAATTTTTCTGCGCCGCCTTTATTCAGCAAATACATATTATCCCAAAAACTTCGATTACCGAAATAAGTCATGGTCTTTAACACACTCATACCACTGGATGTTATTTGTCCCGTAAAAATAAGGGAATTGTTTGGATTTCGTGTAAAAAGTAATTGTACATCTTTTAGCGCATTGTTTTTATTTTTGAAACGAATATAGCGGTAAAAAGAATTGGCATTTGGTGAAGGATTGGATTTTAACCAAAGATTGACAGTAAAACCACTAGGATACTGGAAAGTAGGACTTGCTTTTGTAGCAGCCTGGTGTTCCGAAGTCGTATTTACCATGTCTGAACCACTGGATTTCAGCTCACTGCCTGGATCCAGGGAACAAGATACGATAAAAAACAATGTACTGATAATAGAAATAGACAATAATATTTTTTTGATTAGCTTTAGCTTTTTAAACATAGGACTCTCCATTTTTAGAATATTTTTTTTGAGAATACCATCCTGCATTCCGCATTTTTAGTCATTTTTAATATTTTATAGTGTAAAGAAAATACAATTCATGAAATAGTATTTTCAATTTCTCTACAAAATTAAAAAACAACTATCTGTTTGCAAAAAGCAGAATCATCATTGATTATTCCTCCTTTCAGTTTTCATTTTTTTTTGATGTTTTCTCAATAATTCACAATACATTTGGATTTCCGATTTTTGAAGACTAACAAAGGGTTTAACACTACTAACATTTGGTTAGTTTTGGATTTATGAGCATAATAAAACTAATTAAAAGGCGTTATATGCCGCAAAGGCAAATAGAAAATGAGATAATTTCAGATATTCCCTTATTCAAGGTCATTATATAGGAATTTTGCAGGTGTTCAGCGGATTCGATAAAATGGTTTTGAGAAATCAGCATGAGGAAAAAGGAGGCTGGTTATAAATGCTTTGCTTTGATTGCTCGCCCCCTAAAGAGGTTATTGCACAACCTCAAAATACGAAATTGTTGCCTATGAATAACTTGTCGAAACCCTTTATGTACCCAGGAGGCGAGTTGATATATTCATAATTATGGTTATGCAAAACCTTCCGCACCCTTGAAGAATCTTTTCTGTCCCAGGCAGTCACGCTTGATTTATACACGCAAACTCTTTGTTAGAAAAACTATTTAACTTATTCAGACCAAGATCCTTCACTCCGCTGCGCTTTGTTCAGGATGACAGCGATCAGCTTTCTCAGTAATTACGATTGTTTAGCGAAATTATCCTTAATTGATTATTGGTTAAAGAATAAACATAGGGACCCCACAGATCCATAGCATAGGGACAACCAGGCATCGCTAAATCTCTCACTTTCACCGGATGGGTGGGATCAAGAATATTAATAACATAGAATGAACCGGATCTTCCTAAAACATAGGCATACTTTCCACGAACGATTATTTTAAAAACTGCTTGGGGCAAATCACAGGAGGCAACCTTAACCGGATTATCAGGATTGGAAATATCAACAACAATAAAATCTTCTTTATCTTCGCTGGCTATAAAAGCATAATTATCTTCCACAGTTATCTGATAGGTATAGCCGGAAATCGGAAGCCTGCCCATCAGAACAGGATCTGCCGGATTTTCCAGACTATAAATCTGAATTCCCGTTTGATATTCATTGACAACAAAAAGGAAATTATTCTTGATATAAATATCTTTGGAAAGTGATACAAGTTGAATCGGCAACAAAGCTTCTGGCTTGGTTGGATCGTTAATATCAAAGATATACAATTGTGTCCCATTCAAAACATAGACATAAGCTGCGTAAATAGTGATTTTACTTCCAGGGCTAACGACTAAATTATTCTCTATAGACGCAAGCATAACAGGGCGAAGAGGATCATGCAAATCGATAACATGAAGCCCGGTTGAATTGTCAATAACAAAGGCATATGGGCCATTCAAACAGAAATCCACGGCATCAGTAAACTCCTGAAACTCTTTGACAATATCAGGTTTTTCCTGATCAGCCATAGTCATTATTGTAAAGCTGTCTGCTGACAAGAGATATGCATATTTTTCAGAAACTTCTAACGCGATTATATTTCTTAAAGGCACAATATTAGCTAACTGCGGTGTCGCGATATTCTCAATGCGCATTACCCAAAGCCCTACTACCGAGGATGCAACAAAGGCATATTCACCGCTTATATCCACAGCCCATTTTGATCCCGATATCTTATGCGAACCCGACAAAACCGGTGTATCGGGATAATGAATATCCGCAATATATAATCCGTAATTGGGACTGATCAAATAGGCAAAATCATTTTCCAAATGGAGATTAAATAACCCCTCAGGAATTTCCAATGAACCAATCAGAACCGGTTTTTCCGGCGAAGAAATATCCAATATACGTAAACCATACTTCCGGTCTATTAGATAGGCATATTGATCACGAATCTCAATATGAGCAAGTTCTTCAAAGTCGTCATAGCTGGTAAGCGGTTCCGGATTTTCAGGATCATGAATATCAATAATTTTCAGACCATCATAATAGGTGGTTCCAAAAATATAATCTCCATACAAAGCAATATCGAGAAGATATTCAAAATCATGAGATCCGCCTACATATACAGGGGTTTCCGGATTTTGGATATTGAAGACATGTAATCCTGTGTTAAAATCAGCAACAAAGGCATAATCATTCCTGATTTCAACGTCTCTGGCAAGTCCCGCAAGTTCCTGGCCTTGGTTCTGGATAGACGTAGACACAGCAGCATAAACAATGGGCGACGAGGGATTTTGAACATTGATGACTTGTAAACCTGCTTCCGAGGCAGCCACATAGGCAAAACCATCAGAAACCTTAAGACTAAAGGCGGAACCGGCAGTTTCGCCGGTTCCAGATGGATTAACCAACAGGGGTGAAGAGGGATTGCTGATATCCAGAATTTTCACACCCGCATCGCTGTTCGCCACAAATGCCAAAGAGCCTACCACCTTGATATCACTCATCAGATTTTTAGCTGGAAATTGAGTGACATAAGCCGGCGTTTCTTTAAAGAAAAAATCACTGGCAACACCATTGTAATGGCTCATCACGGCTTCAGCCATGGCGGGTTTAACTTTATAATAAGCCCATTGATTTGATTCCACCTCCTTGTCAATAAACCACTGGCCCTCGATCGTCCCGAAAAAATTACGATAAGCCCCATCAGCTTCCGAAGCTTTCCAGACCTCAAACTGATCAAACCCCTCTATGGGTTTCCATTCAATTTTATTTTGCCTGTCCCCTCCGGTCACAATAGGCGAGAGTGTAAAAGGCGAGAGGGGGATGGCTTTTTGATAAGTGGAGCGACATTCCGGGGTTCCCTGGTTCCAACTGCTTGTAAGTAAAAAACGGTACAGGCTGCCATTCTTTAAATCAGATAATATAAAAGGAGAACTGACATTCTTAAAATTATCCCCATTTAATTCATTAGGAAAATCATTGTTAATGGAATAAAAAAGAGTGTATTGGCTCGCTCCTGGAACAGGGTCCCATTCAAGCCTCACCTGTTTATTCCCGGGTATGACACGAAAAGAAGGTATTCCGTTTCCAATGATTCGCTGCAAAGGAATTCCCATGACAATGGTGTTGTTGTTGGAATCCATTGCTTTCATATGCAAGGTAAATTTCGATGCAAGAGTTGTTGTTAGAAAGCGGAAAGTAAATGAACCATCTTCACCCGGGTTTATGCGCCCGGACACCACGCTTTGGGGCACTTCATAGGAAAGGGATTTCAACCGACCTGGATCATCCTTGTCAGTGGAATAATCCAGTACTTTTCCACGTACTTCAACAATATCTCCACAAACAGAATCTGCCTTGGGAGAAAAAATCTCAAGCCGCGGCGCCAGGCTATCCATAATAACATTGTAATCTGCCAGCCTAATGGGCTCGGGACAAGATATTAAAAACATCACTGACAGCATTAACAAGATAGAATAACCAAAAAAAATTCCAAAGGAAAAGGGCTTTTTGTTTTTCATGTTTAACAGCTTCTTTATTGTAAAAATTATTCTTATCATTATTTACAATTTCTCCCGCACCAAATTGCAAAACTCAATTTTGTTCCCGACCTTGCATCTACCGTAAATTCGATGGATTCGGAATTTAACAGTTGATTCATTGATATGCAGCAAGGCGCAGATTTCCTTATATTGCTTTCCATCGATTAACAAAATAGCCACTTCCGCTTCTTTTTGTGTTAATTTTAATTTTTCCCTTAAAACAGAATTGATCAATTGGGGGTTCTCGGGCTCACCGGGGGACTGCTTTAAAATGCCGGTCATTTTTCTTTCAAATATTGACGGTGCTTGGGTTAAAGGTTGCGTGATTTGTATAAAATAGGGCCGAACCCTGGCTGTGTAAATAATTATGAATAATGCGGCAAGGAGATTGGAAACACTATGGGGCAATATATTAAAACAGACAAACAAAATACTATTAAACAAACAAAAACTAAGTACAACGACAAACGTATAAATCGACAACCCGGCAGTTTTATTCCAAAAAGGATATTTTCGGGCCAGAATCAGGAATAACAAAAACTCACCGAACAACAGAAGTATAAAAAAAGAAGATACCATTCCATTTTGTTGAAACAGAAAATTACGGGATAAAAGTGTGTTCATTCCATTAAACAAAATGGCCGAGTTGGGAATAACAGGATCAAATATCCCTTTTGAAAAATCCTTTTTTACACTGGTCATATCAGCCACAATAACCAGAGTGTTTTCAAATAAATCCTCAAGTAGGGGTTCAAGTTCCTGATTTAAAAAGGAAGACACAGAATAGCTTTTTATGGAATCCTCCCAGGGACCGGCAAAATTGATAATCATGTTTCCTTCAAAATCCAAAGGAATGAAAAGTGATTTATACCTGTAATAGGGGTGTTGAATATCAGGAATAACAAGGAAACGGGAAGAAGTGATTTTTATGGAGCTAAGCGGCACTTTGAGATAATGACAGACGCCAGCTAGAATAATTGAAGGAATGTATCCTTTCCCGCAGGAATAGAGCAAAGGAAGCTGGCGAATGATACCATCATCATCACCTTCCAACAAAATCCCTCCTATACTCTTTACAGAAAGCAGATATTTTTCATAGGGAAGAATAACGTCGGATATCTTTGGAAAAGAAATAGATGATTTATTTTCAGGATAAATAATAAAAGTTTTCAAATCTTTTAAAAGCTCATTATCAATTAATTCTGTTTTTTTTATTTTTGGAACAACTGGAAAAATAACATTATGATTATTTTCCAATGAGGCGCTTAAACGGCTATCCTCCTCGAAATCACCGGGTAAACGAAAAAGAATATCAAAAACAATTGTGCCGGCTTTTCCTTTATTCAATGAATCGACAAGCAAAGTGAAAATTTTCCTATCATTATCAGGCACATTAAAGAGGCGTATTGTATTATCATCAAGCTGAATAGATAAAAGATCCGGAAAAACTATTTCCCGTGATTTTATAGCATATCGGGCTCTAAATAAAGTATCAGTGAAGGGTCCATTCAAGTTCCTGAAGAGAAATCCTGACAGGAGAACTAAAACAGCTAAACCAGCAAGACAAAGAAATAATAAAATGTATTGTTTTTTATTCATTAAATTCAATTGAAATCTCTTTTATAAATGAATTTTTAAATTCCACTAATTCCGCGGCCTCTTCCAGTATGTTCTGAATTTCCGGCGTTATGCCAGAGCAGGAGAGATCAGAATCCTGAATATCTGTTTCAGAAAAATATAATTGCAGTAAATCAGTATCACTCCTTTCTTCATTATTGCGAAAAGTACCAACGATAGGAGATGGTAAATCATTCAGATTACTGACCAGTTCTTGCTCCCTTCTCAGTTGCCGGACAATAGCTAATATCCTTCTTACAATTTTCATCTTTTGTTCACTTGTTTTGATTTGTAAAAACTCCTTAAAATTGGCTTCGAGATCGGTGATTCGTTTTTCAGAAAAAATATAATAAAGCGAATACACACCCGACTCGAAGAACCATTCCTTTTGTGATGAAAATGAAAGCTTTTGGAATAATTTTGGAGAAAAGCCAGTTTGTATATCCGGATAAATAACGACCATGCTTTGTGAGGGAGTAATCAACATTGAATAAAAAAATGTATTTTTGATCGACTGAAAAAAAACCTTTATATGATCCTTTTCCGAACTTTTGATTCTTGAAAAATCAGTGTCCACTCCATTATTATAAACAAGTTGCGCGAAACGGAATTGAGCAGGTTGGTGCGTTTGAGCAAGGATTCTGAAAGTAGAAACCGATAGAAGAAACAAGTATAGAATTAACAATTTTGGTTTTTTTTTCATTTTAACAACTCCAATAATTTACTCGAAAAAATATATCTCATTGGCCAAATCAATTTGTAATGAATTCCGTGAAATAAGGTCATTTTTTAATCTATTCCCGAATTCAGCGTATAGATTTTTCTTTGTGATTGCAGGGTTCACCATTCTGGCCTTATTAAAATAATTCCTTGCCTGTTCAATATTCTCAAGATAAAAATACACAACCGACATGTTTAACAATAAATAAACATATTGAGTGGTTAAGCCTTCGGTATTTTCAAAAGGGCCTTCAGCTTTAATATAATATAAAAGACTCTGCTTAAAATCCTTTTTCATAAAGGATAAATTACCAAGATTGACAACAGGAAGTAAATAATCTTCATCCATGAGAATGGCCGATTTCAAGGCTCTTTCTGCTTCTGCATAAGCACCCAGTTTCATGCATTTTAAAGCAAATTGATTATATTCTTCCTTAGTTCTTAAATCCTTCCCGGTATAATCCAGCACCTCGGAAACAAGTTTTAAAAGGTTCTGATTAAAGCTGTTTTTCAAATTTTTAATGTTTTCAAATTCCGGTTCATCCTTACTTTCTTTCAGCACAAGAGGTTTATATATTTTCCAGCAGGATTTTGTTAAATATATCTGAAGGTCATCATCGTTTTTTGCTTTCGCATACTGAGCTATTCCCTTTTGCCAGGCATCACGGAAACACCCATCACCCAGCATTGTTATTTCCACTGGCACCCAGGCTTCATCATTTATTTCAATGAACATATTTCGAATGGGCAAAATTTCCTGACAGGATTCAATATTTGTTCCAGAATTAAAAACCGGAATAATGTGATCTGCCAAAGTGATGAACCCTGTTTCAACACCAATGCTTTCCAAAAGACTACAGTAAAATACAGTCAAGTCATCACAGTCACCGGACTGGCTCATTAATGTTTGCCGCGGCAAGGCGATGGAATCAACAAGATATTTTCGTTGCCTTACTTCTTCAAAAGGTCTTATGGCATCTGGCTGATAAACAAAATGGCTGTTTTGAATTCCGAGATAAATTTCAATTGCCAACTGTAAAGGAAGATTATAACCACTTTTCACCTGATCAGCGCATTCCTGATGAATAATTTGGGTAAACTTTTTCAAAATACTGTCAGAAGGGGTGATATAGGCGGCAGCCTTTCTGTCATCGTCCCAGACGATGGCACTTTTATCATACAAAGTATAGCTTACCGGTTTTTTCTGTTCCATTTTTCGGCCATTGGCATTATAGGTAAAACAGATTTCACCAGCCATGGGGCAGGCTCCTTCAATGGTGAAGACATTATCATTAAAAATAGCGTTAATGCCAATAATGGCTTTTTCACCTTTTTTAAGTTTATCAGCCCCTGATGCCTGTGTTGGTGAATCCATATAGCCTTTCTGAAAAAAAGTAACCTGAAGATTTTCAAGATCACTATCGCTTCTGTTTTGAATCAGGACACTAACAATTTGATTTTTCGCGTAATAAGGCTGTAACCCGGCAAAGAGCGGAGGTATAGTAAAATCATCGAGAGTGAGATATCGGTATTCATAGGGATCATCACCCAACCTGAAGGAGGTCGAAAGCCCCAGCCCCAAATATAATCCATCAAAAATATTTAGATAACCGAAGGTTTTCAAATACTTTAACCTTCCATTAATATTTATCGTAAAATTGAAAACCGGTGAAAAACTGATAAAAAGGCCGCCCTGGACAATGCTGTTTAAATCGCCTGAATAACCCGAGTTAATCCGGCCTGATACAAGGCCCCTGTAGTAAGACAATGCCAATCCGCCAGACAATTGGCCGCCGAATTCCAAATACCTGGAAGTTCTGATGCCCAGACCCAGACCACCCAAAGCACAAACATCAAAATGGGACAGATCTCCGGGGCCTTGAATATAAAGTTCTTGAAGCAAATTATCGCTTGACTGAAGTGAATAGTCCGCCGCGCCTCCTGACCCCTCCCTGACATTATAAGCGGTTATGCCTATTTCTAGAGATGGCTGCAAAATCGGCATACTCTTAAGGGGAATTTTTATATCACTGGAAATATCAAACACATGATAATTAAATACAGGATCACTCACCGAAAATAACAGCTCACTCGATAAACCAAAGGACATTGGAAAATAGTAAATTTGATTCAAGTCATCGGAAAGAGGCTCAGCAGAGAAAAGCTTCCCGACCAACAATAAAAAGATTATATACACAATGTTTTTATAAGATATTTTACACTTTCCCATTAAATATATCCAGAAAGATTTTTTATGTTGAGAAACCATATACAATAATCAGTTTTTTTTCAATTACAAATCTTATTTTCACAAGAGCAATTTTTAAAAACCCAAACTTTAGGGATCAGCAGAGAGCTAAAGACTTTGATAGGAGGGTAACAGAGTTGACCGATTAGGGATGGCAGCACTTTGATACCCATGATATACTTGTCTTTTGTGTTTTTGTATAGTTTTGTTTAATTCATGGGCTTAAGGTCTATTGATTTTCACAATTCCCAACAAAGGAGCATTATCTAATGAGCAAGCCTTGTTTGATATTGATTGATTTACAAAAAGGTGTCGTTGCGCTTAAAAATGGAGTTTTCAACGCTGATGCTATTATCAAACATTCGGTGATTTGTTTAAAGCATGCCATAAACAAGGGCATTCAAGTCATACTAACCCAACATGAAAACAATAGTTTTTTAATCAAACATTCCGAAAATTGGGAACTAATGGAATCTGTAAAAAAATATTCTTCAAACGCATTTATACTTGAAAAGAAACATCCAGGGATTTATAAAGAATCAGGGCTTGAAGAATACCTTCAGCAAATCAATACTAGTGATCTTTATATTGGTGGATTAATATCAAATGGCTGTGTCAGAGAAGCATGTATAGATTCATTGAAACATGGGTTTCCTGTGCATCTTTTAGAAGATTGTCATAGTACTTTTTATGGGAATGCTAAAAAAGTGATTACAGATATTAACAGCGAACTGGAAAAGGCTGGTATCGATTTAATCTCCACCCTCTCCTTTATTGAAAAAAATGCATAACAGCGAATATCTGAACATTCCGGCAGCTCCACACAAATTCATCTTCGGGCTGCTTAATATACTTGCCAAAGCCTATATAAAATTTTTTCTCATACAAAATGAGCACAAAGAACAGAAGGCCTATTAATCATGAAGATTCTAATTGTCGGCGGAACAGGGTTTCTTGGTTCAACTATCGTTCAAAAGTTGATTACAAGGAATCATAATGTCACAATACTTACAAGAAATCCCTATAAGGCAATGCCTTTTGATAAATCAAAAGTTACTTTTTTAACAGGTGACATCCTGTCAATCGACAGGATAAGTATTTCGGAAAAGTTTGATGTCCTGGTCTATACAGCAATGGTGCCATTCAAACCAGGTCGTGTATCAACAATGAAATTTAAAAAAATGGAAGTTCTGACAAAACTTTACTTTCAAAATATAATTGAATTAGCAAAAACGCTCAACTGCCCTTTAATATTAACATCAGGGGCCAGTTTTGATACAAAGGAAAATGAAATCGCTGATGAAAACTGGCCGATTGCCAGAAAAGGAATGGCGGCCCTCGGGAAATGCTATGATGAAATCATCTCAAGAGTAAAATCAAAAAAAACTATTCCGCTTATTGAAATGCTCCCTGCCCAAATATACGGAAAGGGTGGGCTCTTTTTAAGAACGATAAATATGGCTAAAGCGGGGAAAGTCGTTATACTCGGCAAAGGCAAGAATAGATTGCCAAGAATACATGTCGAAGATTGTGCCACAGCTTATGTGCTTGCAATCGAAAAACTACCCATAGGTGAAAAGTTTATCCTTTGCGATAATTTATCATGTACAGTTGAAGATTTTATGACATATCTTGCAGAAGTTTATAACGCGAATACAATTCTACACATACCTGAATTCATTCTTCGAATCGCTACAGGTAAATATATCTATCAGACTGTAACTTTAAACACAGTTGTTTCAAATAAGAAAATAAAGGAAAAATTGGGTTGGGAGCCTGCGTATCCGAGCTACAAGGAAGGCTTGCTATCATTGAAATAAAAAAATTGAAACCAAAGGGGAAAACTCGTGAACCAAACTTTATACAGTTGATAATGAAGGGCGTTCGACTCCGAAACAATCGGCCAATTCTGATACTGTCATTCTGAACGCAGCGGAGCGAAGTGAAGAATCCCAGTTGTCTAAAATCGTGTTGATTCGCTAATAAAGTGTTTGCGTGTATGA
>JAFGWI010000277.1 GCA_016937215.1 Spirochaetales bacterium
CCCTTCGCTTTCACCTGTAGCCCTGACAAATTCCCGGGCATTCCGCACCAGAATATCCTTGGCCAGCTTCTCTGCCGCGTTATTATCGATAGCAGCCCGGTTAGTAACCACATTTACTCTGTCGCCAAAGGAATCCTGCACAAGCTGTGGCCCGTTGCCACCAATATCACCGGCGGTTACGGTTCCGCTTATGGCTTCCTGCTTGTCCACGTCCCAACTTACCACGGTGGCTTCGGTAATCAGGCTTTCGGTTTGGCGGGTTGCGTGAAAGGTGATCAGGGTTTTATCCTGTTCCAGTACCACGTCTTCACTTTTGTTGCCCTGATTCTGTTTGAAGAAAAGCTTTTTTTCTTCTGACCATACTTGGCAATTAAAGCGTTCGGCCAGTTCCATGATAAAGTCAAAATCGCTCTGGTTAGTTTGGGTCACAAAGGCGTGTTCTGTTCCCACTTCATCAACATCGGCGCCCAGGCAGGCTTCATCGGCGATTTGTTTTATAATATCAGTGTCGGTCATATCCACATAAAAGCGGCTTTTTTTGATTCGAGCCAGTCTGTGAAGATGGTTTTTGGCTGTAATGGTACAGGTAGAGGCGCTTCCTTTTTGGAGAGCGATTTTCATACCTGTAATTTCCCCATTGAATAGCTCGTCGGTTTCATCAAGGTATCCCATCTCGATTTTGATTTCAGAGCCTGGGGTGAGTTCCTCGTTGTCGGCCACATGGGGAATGGCATCGGCGAATTCCATTTTCACTATAGTGATATGGTCGATTTTCTCGGTTATGGCTATTTTTTTAATGCGCCCTTCCAGTTCCGGGTTCATTCTCGCGCCGTTAAGGTACACGATGAAGGTGGGAGGGGCTTTTTTATCGGACATCAGCTTTGTTTCTCTCTGTTTTTATACAAATATGATTTATAATATGAACGTCTTTTGATGATAATGTATTGTAATATACACCATGAAGGGTGGTTTTTCAATTGTTTTTTGATTTTGTTTAATTGGCAAACCATGTAAACTATTATAGATAATTATGATTATTTAATTGATTTCCCCAAATTTGCGGTTAAGATAATTTTCATGTTCAATATCCGTTTGCCCGCTGATTAATCGACGTTGTGTTTCAATCCGGCCAACACAGAATTCCATTCGGTTGGCACTCATGACAGCCGTGCCAAATGAACGAATGTATCTTACTAGCTGTTCAATATATAAAACATTATCTGGCATGGGGGTTTTAAATTCCGCGCTGCCGGTGAACACCACAATTGAATGAATATTCTCTGATGGAAGAAAATCAAGTAAGTCGCGGATCGCGTGTAAATGTTTTGCGTTTTGATAAAGGGGGTTTTGAAATCTGTTTTTGACTCGGTAGATAACCTGTGTCCATTTTGGGCTTTTTGAATCTCCGAAAATCCATCCTGAATAATGTTTTACTTCAATAACAAAAATACCATTGCGTGATACCAGTATGTGGTCGATTTGTGTTGTGCCATCCTTAAATGGAAGGGTAACATTATTAAAAAGATGATATTCATTGCTTCCGAAGGTTTTTATAAGCATACAACGGACCTTGCTTTCGCCTCTGTTTTCATGCTTTTTTCTTTGATAAAATCCGAACAGATAGCCTGTGATGGCTGCCAATATCGTAATGTTAATCGTTATAAAATTATTTATTAAGAATTCTAAAATAAAAGAAAATGCAATTTTCACTTGAAATATTTCCTATTTTTCAAAGCTTACCTCCAACACCTTTATATTTCTCTACAAAAGCAGCAATTTTTTGAAAAACACTTTGCTTTATTGTTTTATATAGAGGGTTCAAAGGGCTCATTTTGGGTAATGTTGAATTTAATTCTGTGCCATTTTCACTGGCATATTCCCGTTTTAGCGATGTTATAATATATCGTTTTGCGGCGTCTTCATTCAAGTTTTCAGAATGAATGAGGTCATTGGCTTCTCGTTTTTGTTCAGCTTGGGCGAATTTAAAGAAAGCATCGATAATGTGGGCCTTGTCGCCAATAGCATCCAGGTTGGTTTGGTTAATAAAGTCCACAATCAGGCTTTCTTTGGCACGGTTGCCCAGACTGGCACGTATGAGCCTTCGTACGTCGTCAATTAAATCTGCCTTGCTTTTATTCTTTTTGTTGTGTTCGAATATCAGTTCGAGAATGTAATCGAGGTTAATTTCCTGGGATTTAAGCAGGTCAACTTCAAACACCACGTCATCCCAATCAATATCAGAAGATTCTTTTTGATCGGCGGCCCTTTCACGGCGCAACCAGTCTCGTGTGTCGTTATAGATCGAGCGGTAATCCTGAACCAAGCGTTCTGATGGCACCTTTATTGATTGCATTGTGGTTATATCATCATCGTTCAAATAGTGTTTTTCTTTAAACTCTTCAAGCGCTTCGGCATCATTTATATCCACCTGTTGCAAGGCTTTTAAACTGGTAAACTCATCGTAGTTATTAAGAATATTTTCTACTTTTAAATATTCACCAAATAATTTGACAAAATCTTTTTTATCCTTTTCCCTTTCAATGTCATAGGGGTTTGGAAAACGGTTTTGTAATTCAGTAACAACATCCAGATAACCGCGTCGCGCTTCACCGCTTGTTATGTCGGTAAATCCTTCCATGTACTCTTTATAGCTTTTTTCAAGCACAACATTTTTAGTGTTCCTGTCTCCAAATAAGGTAATGGCATCTACCGTGGCTTGTTCCAGATCCCGGAATGTTACGATATTTCCAAAGGTTTTGGTTGCGTCGTAAATCCGGTTTGTGCGTGAAAAGGCTTGTATTAAGCCGTGGTAACGAAGGTTTTTATCAACAAATATGGTATTTAAAGTCGGGGCATCAAAACCTGTTAAAAACATACCAACGACAATCAATAAATCCACTTCCTGTTTTTTTACCCGTTGGGCAAGGTCGCGGTAATAGTTTTGAAAGCCTTGGCTGTCCACGCCAAAGTTGGTTTTAAACAATGTATTATAGTCAATAATAGCCGCGCTTAAAAATTCCTTGGCACTGCTTTCCATGGCTGAAACCTCAAAACTTTCATCGAGTATTTCACCAATAGATTGTTGTTCTTCGTTGGCGGCAAAAGAAAAAATGGTGGCAACAGTCAGTTTTTTATCAGCATCTGTTTCGTTTTGCTGGTTTTTAAAGGATTCATAATAGGTTTTAGCGGCATCCACACTGCTTACAGCAAACATGGCGTTAAAACCTTTAGATCCAATATAAGAACGATGAGTTTTTTGCCTGAAGTTTTTTAGAATATACTGTGTAATTTCACTTATACGGTCGGGATGGAGCAAAGCCTGCTTGTTTTCCGCGGCTGTCAGCTTTTTTTCATCCTGTTCGCTTTCAATGTCCTTAAACTTTGGCCTTACATCGTTATAGTCGACCTTGAACTTCAGTACTTTTTCATCGCGAATGGCATCGGTTATGACATAAGAATGCAATTCCCGCCCGAAGACGCTTCCTGTTGTTTCTGCTCCCAAGGCATTTTCCGGGAAGATGGGGGTGCCGGTAAAACCAAACTGGTAATATTTCTTGAACTTCTTTTTCAGATTTTTCTGAGCTTCTCCAAACTGGCTGCGGTGAGCCTCGTCAAAGATAAACACAACCTGGCTTTGGTAAACAGGCAAGTTGTTTTCACTTTTCATCAGGTTATTAAGTTTTTGAATCGTGGTTACGATGATTTTATTGTCATCTTTATCAAGATTGCGCTTTAACCCGGCTGTACTATCTGAACCATTTACGCTGTCGGGCGAAAAGCGCTGATATTCTTTCATGGTTTGATAGTCAAGGTCTTTTCGATCGACCACAAAAAACACTTTGTCAATGAAGGCCAGCTCTGTTGCCAGACGGGCTGCCTTAAAGCTGGTCAAGGTTTTACCTGAACCTGTGGTGTGCCATATATAGCCGCCGCTTTCGGTTTTGCTCCAGCTTTTGGCTTGATAGCTGCTTTTAATTTTCCACAAAATGCGTTCTGTGGCGGCAATTTGATAGGGCCGCATAATCAATAAGGTATTGTTGATATCAAATACCGAATAGTGAAACAGCACATTTAACAGGGTATTTTTCTGAAAGAAGGTCGCTGTGAAATCTTTCAGGTCTTTAATTAAGGAGTTATCCGCCTTTGCCCAGTTCATGGTAAAGTCAAAGCTGTTTTTATCACGTTTGGTGGTATTGGCAAAATAGCGGCTGTCTGTTCCATTGGAAATAACGAACAGTTGCAGATATTTGAACAATGAATCTTCAGCATTAAAGCTTTCTTTGCTATAGCGATGAACCTGATTAAAGGCTTCACGGATGGCTACACCGCGTTTTTTAAGCTCGATTTGGACCAGGGGCAAGCCATTAACCAATATGGTAACATCGTAACGATTGGCCTGAGTTCCTATCTGTTCAAATTGTTTAATGATCTGCACTTTATTACGGGTAATATTCTTTTTGTCTATAAGATAAATATTTTCAATATGTCCATCATTAAATACAAAGTCATAAATGTGGTCATTATGGATCTTCCGGGTTTTATCGATAAGATTGTCACTGGGTTTGTCCAGGTATTGCTCGACAAAGCGTTGCCATTCTTCATCCTGGAATTTTACGTTATTCAGGGTTTGCAATTGTTCACGGGCGTTATCGAGCATTTTATCTGTAGTGTTCAGATCGGGAAGATATTCATAACCCTGGTTTTTCAGGTCATCAATGAGTTCCCGTTCCAGGTCGGCTTCGCTTTGATAGTTTTCACAGGCCAGCCAATTTTTTTCGTATTTATCCAGGACAATAAAGTTTTTTGATTCCGCGATGGGTTTGTAATCAGTCATTTTTCAGTTCCTTTTGGTTCACACGAAGGCACGAAGACACGAAGTTTTTCAGGTTTGTTACTCCGGCATTTCTTCGTACTTTCATATTTTAATACCCTAATATTTTTACACCTTCGTGGCTTCGTGCCTTCGTGTGCGACATTCTTACCCATGACTTTCCCCCTGTGCCGGAAAACTCAATAGTAAATCCCGATAGTATTCGTATTGCTTTTGGCGTAATTCAATTTCCCGGGGCAAGCCTTCGGTGATTGAGTTGGTGAGAGCATCGAATTTATCGAGGATAGTGACGATGCTGTTTTGTTTTTCGATTGGCGGAAGAGGAACTTTAAACTTTTCAGTGTCTGGCGTTGCAATTTGTGGCATTTGCATTTTACCTGCAATATTTTGAAAATAGATTTCCTTAGTTTTTAAAAAATAATAGATAAACTTAATATTAATATTTTTATCTTTTGTATGATATGACCACATCTCATTTTTATGTGAAAATGGTTTATCATAATATTCAAATTCAATGTTACCACGTGACTTTACAATAATGGAAGGTTCCCTGTTTATATTATTAAAAGGGATATCTTCGTAATTAACAAATGCTGTTGTTTTACCACCTGCAAATATTTTCAAAGGAGCACCATCTTTATGAAACTCTTTCATTTTACCTGCAGTAATTGAAGTTCCTTTTGTACGAACAAGAGCCTCCCCCAACGTCTTCCACTCCACCCCTTTCGTGCTTTTCGTGTCTTTCGTGGTTCCCTCTTCAAAACTCAACAACTGGTCTCTATAATAGTTATACTGCTTTTTCCGCAAGCCAAGTTCGGTGGTAAGTTCGGTGGTAAGTTCGGTGGTAAGCTCGGTGAAAGCATCCAGAATACGGACAATTTCAGCCTGGATTTTCAGGGATTTTTCCGGATTGTCTGGACAGGGGATGGGGATTTGGATTTCTTTAACAATGGCTGCATTTATGTTCGTCTGAGAGCCTGTCCCTAACGATTTAATATATTCATACTTGCTATATAAAAAATGAAAAACATAGCGATAATTTGCAATATTTTCATCTATTCCAATATTTGCGCATGCTTGATTTGTGGTCATAGGGATTTTATTAATTCCAATTTTTCCTACCGTAGCACCATACATAGCAATAATAATGCAGTTTGCAGGAATCCATTTTGCACTCGATGTTTTTAATCCAGCTTCAGTTATTTTTACACCTGTATCCCAAATTTCACCAAAATTAACTTCTTGAGTCCGTAACCAAGGAATGTCACCGTTATAATATTCTGAAACACCTGTTTTTGGAGTTCCACCAGAGGAAATCTTAATGGCTATTTCCTTTAACGCCTTCCATTCAACCGCAACCCCATCCAGCAGCTTCTCCATAAAACTCTTCTTTATCATGCTTTCCCGCCTTCAATCTTCGCGACTATTTTATCAATATCCTTCCTCAGCCGGTCAATTTTGAAAACCGTGGTTTTTATCTCGGCATTCAGCTCTTTAATATCAATCTTCTCCCGGGTATCTTTGGCTTCCACATAGCTGCTGACCGACAGGTTGTATTCGTTGGCTGAAATTGTATTGTAGTCAACAGATTTAGCTAGATGATCAACATTTTTTTTGCTGTCAAAGATCTTCATGATTTTACTGATATGATCATCGGTGAGTATATTATTATTGGTCGCTTTTTTGTAGAAATCTTCACCGCTGGCATCAATAAACTGTGTTTTGGTGTTGCTTTTATGTTTGGACAGTACCAGAATGTTTACGGCAATACTGGTGCCATAAAAAAGGTTGGGTGCCAGGGAAATTACGGTTTCCACATAGTTGTTGTCTATCAAATACTGGCGAATTTTCTGTTCCGCGCCGCCCCTGTAAAAAATACCGGGAAAGCAGACGATGGCCGCGCGGCCTTTGCTGGACAGATAACTTAAGGCATGAAGCACAAAGGCAAAGTCGGCTTTGGATTTGGGGGCCAGGACACCTGCCGGGGCAAAGCGTTCATCATTAATGAGAGTCGGGTCATCGGAACCTATCCATTTTACTGAATAGGGGGGATTGGAAACAATGGCATCAAAGGGTTTATCATTCTGAAAATGGGGGTCAATCAGGGTGTTACCCAGTTGCACATTAAACTTGTTATAGTTGATGTTATGCAGAAACATGTTCATGCGGGCCAGGTTGTAGGTTGTATGGTTGATCTCCTGACCGAAGAAACCTTCATCTATAATGTGGGCATCAAAATGTTTTTTGGCCTGCAGCAGTAAAGAGCCGGAACCGCAGGCAGGGTCATAAATTTTATTCACATTTTTTTGTTTATGCATGGCCAGTTGCGCAATCAGTTTGGAAACATGCTGGGGAGTAAAGAATTCACCGCCCGATTTACCGGCATTGGCGGCATAATTTGAGATAAGAAACTCGTAGGCATCACCAAAGAGGTCGATATGATTATCCTGGAAATCGCCCAATTTAAGCCCTGCCACACCCTTTAATACAGCGGCCAGGCGACTGTTTTTATCTTTAACGGTGTTTCCCAAACGGTTACTGGTGGTATCAAAATCGGCGAATAAACCTTTTATATCCAATTCAGAAGCATAGCCATTGGCTGAGCTTTCAATCGAAGCGAAAATAGTGGCCAAATCGGTGTTCAGGTTTTGGTTGCTATTGGCATTTGCCGCCACATTTACAAAAAGCTGGCTTGGGTAAATGAAATAGCCCTTTGATTTGATGGCATCATCCTTGATATCATCTGTAATCACATTATCCTGCATTTCAGCATATTTGATGCTTTCATCGCCGCCTTCAATGTAAATGGTGAAATTTTCACTTATAAAGCGGTAAAAGAGGGTACCTAATACATACTGTTTAAAATCCCAGCCGTCTACGGAGCCTCGTACATCGTTGGCAATCTGCCAGATTTGACGGTGCAGTTCGGCGCGTTGTTGTATGGTTGACATTGTGTTGCTCCTGTTCTTGTTGGTTCATTTGGTTAATGGGGTATTCTTTTAATGAAATTATTCCATAATATAGGGGAATTTGCAACTTATTTTCGTAGAACCTGCTGAGTAAGCAAAATAATATGAATTATAACAGCATAATGGTTATGTTTGAATTTTTAGTATTTGTTTAGCTGGTTATTACGTTGGGCGTTACCTGGGGTGTAAAATCTACGAAAGTTATATAATACTTTTTGCCCCCATTTTTTATAGGATTTATTTGCATCTTTTAAGCTTTTCATA
>JAFGWI010000278.1 GCA_016937215.1 Spirochaetales bacterium
GCGAAGCGGAGTTATGGAAAGCCTGGCCTGCTGTAATGAAATGAAAGCAGGAAACGCCCAACGTAACAACCAGCTAAACAAATACGATCTTTTTAATTTTTCAATAAACAAGAAATTACGATTATCGTGGAAAAAAGGGATTGTTAACAGCATCTTGCAAATACAAGTATTTACATATCTTTTACAAAAATAAGAGAGAAATTTCCCTGAGTGTAGTAGACTATAGAAAAAGACTATTTTTAAGGAGTAAAACATGAAGCGGATTATCGTGATGATTGCATATATAGCTTTATTTTTTTTGTTTTGGGGGTGTTCCTCTGCCTCGCCTAAAATGAACAGGCCCCTTGAGGCGCCAATGGACCTTGAAAAGGAAGAGGCTTACGAGACTTTTACAGAACTGGAGCCTTCTGTTGCTCAGGATGAAATGCGGGTCATGGCTGAGGAAGGCTTACTTTTCACTGAGGGGGTTGATACGGAAGCCATGAGCAAGGCCAAGAAGGATGAGGCTGATCCGACCATCCATATAGCCCGGCAGCTCTCCACTCAGGAAGGTTTCCGCGTCAAGGCCCCCCAAATGCTGGCGCGATTTCAAAGTGATGAGCAAGAGCCTCTTCCTCTATCCCTGCATGATATCCAGGTGGTGATTGCCTCTCATCGCATGCGGGTGGTTCATGACATGGTTTTTTATAATCCCACAGCTGAGGTTCTTCAAGGCACCTTAATGGTAGCTCTGCCGCAAGGCGCTTCGCCTGCCTATCTGGGTATGTTTCAAGGATTTGGCCCTGAAAAAGGGAAGCTTAAGGAGCTGGGTTTTTCCAGGTCATTACCCGAGCTCCAAGATTTACTGAGTCGGGAGATTCCACTTAAGGATAAATGGTATGACCAGAAACAAGAAGCCTATGACTGGGGCGAGTTTCGAGGCGCCAGGGTAACATCAACAGCCCAGGGCCAGGAGGTTTATGAGAGCATAGCCCAGCGACGGGTGGATCCGGCCCTGACACTTTGGGCTGGTAGCAACAAGTTTTCCACCAGAATTTATCCCCTTAACGGAAATCACTACAAGAGGGTGGTATTTGTTTATGATTTGAATTTGGAGTTTTCAGGCGCGGCCTTGACCGCGCGGCTGCCTTTACCGGAAAGCCTTGAATCGCCCACTCGAGTGTGTTTGAATGTGCTCAGTAAGGGATTTGAGGAGACCCACCTTTACGCAGGTGAAAAAGAGCTTCAGGCAGAAAAAACAGCCCATAGCCAGAAATGGCTATGGTTTCCCCCGAGTGATTTCAAAGGCGCGCTCTTTTTCAGCGGGGTTCTAAAAACCCGGGGTGTAACCAGCCTGACGGGGAGTCATTCTGATGTGCCGGGACACCTGACTCATCTACTGGTGAAGCCGCCCCTAAAGGCCCAGGCTATTGAAAAAGAAACAGGCCGCGCCCTGTTTATTGTGGATACCAGTTACTCCTCCAAGGACAAACTCTATGCATTGTCAGGTGAAATGCTTCGCGCTGTGCTGGAGAAGGACACAAGTATTACTGATTTCGCGGCTTTGGCTTTTGATGTGGAGGTTTATCCCCTGACTCAAGGGTTTTTACCCAATCGCAATGATGGTCAGAAAAAACTATGTGAGGACATCGAGAAAATACGTCTTGAGGGAGCCACTAATTTTTCCGGTGTTCTGGAATTCCTGGATCAAAACCCGATGTATCTGAATGCTGATAAAATCTTTTTACTTTCCGACGGCCAGATCAGCTGGGGCGTTGAAAAAATAAGTCAACTCTCCAAAGCCTTTCCCCTTTTGATGGCCAAGAACTGGGTTTGTTACCAATTTCAGGATAACCCATCTAACAGTAATTTGTTTCAAGCATTAACCGGTCAGAGTGGGCGTATTGTGAACATTGCTTTTGGTCAGGATCTTGCTGCCGCGGCCTTGGCTCACCGCAGCCAGGGTTTCTTGTTTGAAGGTGTGTTTTCAGCTGCCAATGGCGAGATTTTATTGCCCGGCACCATAAGTGAAATTTATCCCGGACAGGTACTTGAGCTGGCATTGCGTTTGCCAGACAATCTAACAAGCGATAAGCTCACTCTGTTAATCCAGGGACAGAAATTCGAATATACTATTGACTTGGGAAATTCTTCACAAAGCTCGGCCTTGGCCGCCCGAAGCTGGGCCCAGGTTTACGCCGACCGGTTGCTATTCATGGATGATACTGATGCCGATGAAATGGCACTGGCCCTTTCCCAGGCCTTTAGTCTAACCAATCGAGTGGCTTCGTTCATTATCCTTGAAAGCGATGAAGAATATGAAGAGCATAAGATTCAAAGCGCCAAGCTTGATTTTAGGGCCATCAGTGAAAAAGCTTTGGCTCGAGCTCAGGTGCAGGTTTATGACCTTCCCGATCGCCAGGAACTCTCTTTTGAAGCCCTTGAAATAACGGAAGCTTTGAAACAAATGGCTCTTCCTTCTGTTTGGCGGCTTTCGAAAAGCTTTCAATGGCAGCCGGATTCAGCTTTGATAATGAGTGGATCGGTGAATGATGATCCGGGCGAGGAAGCTGAGAAAATCTACATCTGGGCAAAGAGGGAACAGGCTTCGGGTGATGTTCAAAAAGTGGCTGCTGCTTTGCGTGGCTTGTCACGTATCATAGAGCTCAGGTCCCGCGAGCCAGAAGCTCTTCGCATGGTGGCTTATGTGCTCATGGAATGGGGCATGTACCGTGACGCGGCCCGGCTCTTTCTCAGGCTCAGGGAAATCCGTCCATTTGAACCCCAGGCCTATCTGCTGGAAGCTTTAGCCTACAGCGCTCTTGGTGAATACTGGAGGGCCGCCTATTTGTTTGAATGGATTTTGGCCCATGATTATCCCCGCTTTAATGATTATGTTCAACCTGTGGCTTCCCTTTGGTACAAGGAAATACTGGATCTGGCCGCTGAACAGAGCCAGGGTCGAAATATATTTGTTCAGCGATCAAAACAAATGGGGACTGCCGATTTTAAGAAAGCCCGCGCTGTATTGTTCTGGAACCTGGACTACAGTGACGTGGACCTCCACGTGAAGGAGGATAATTTTGAAGTCTATTATGAAAAGCCGGAATCACCAAGCGGCGGCCGCCTGTGGTGGGACAATACCATAGGCCTGGGGCCCGAAGTTTACCAGCACCCGAAATTGTCAGCCAAGGGTTTTGATGTGTTTGTGCATTATTTTGGTTCAAATAATGTGGAGGGTCAAATTCCGGCAGCCACTTTTATCGCTGCCTTTACAAGCCAGCAGGGCCAAATCAAGGCAGATTTTTATTCAACCTTGCTTATCGGTATTCAGAAAGAAAAAGTTCCGATTATGCCCAGGTGGAAATGGTGATTGCTATTTTTGTCCATAGCGGTTACGGCTGTAGATCTGTTCCAGAACTTTTCTATTGACTGAATTGGCCTTGTGTTCTTTGGGATAGCCTATAGCGATGATCAGATTGCAGCCTTTTGATTGGGGAATGGCCAAAAGCTTTTTCACCTTTTTCTGCTGGAACCATCCCAACATGCAGGTGCCAAGGCCAAGTTCTTCTGCTCGTAGGCAGAATTGAAGCGCGGCAATCCCGATATCAATGAGACGGTAATTTATTTTTTTTACGATAGCCGCCAGACCAGAGGCTATGTTTGACGGTTCAGTCACGATGACCACAAAAGCGGGCGCGTCTTTTGTAAACTGATTCATGCTTGTCAAGGGTAGCAGTGTTTCTTCTGCCAATTGCTTGCAAAGCGCGGCATCATCTACAATAATGAAATGCCAGGGTTGTGAATTGCAAGCTGATGGAGCGAGGCGCGCGGCTTCTAGGCACTTCATTATTTTTTCAGGTTCTACTGGCTGTGTGCTGAAAGCCCGGGTGCTTCTTCTCTGATGAATGAGTTTCATGAAGGTTGATTCTGCTTGGTCCATGTTTTTTCCTCCCAATGTAAAGCCTAAGCTAAGCCAAGATTAAGTCAAAAAGGAAACTGTGTCAAAAGCATTGTCACCTTTCCTTTACGTTATGATGTGAAAAACTCAGGTTCCTGGTTGGAGATTTACATTCTTTTTCCTGTAAACCTGATACTGTTCATCGGCATGATAGGAGGACCTTACCAGCGGCCCTGATTCACAATGATCAAAACCTTTGTTCAAGGCAATTTCCTTTAGCTCCTGAAACTCCGCGGGGGTCCAGTATTTTTGAACTGGCCTTTGGATTTTGCTGGGTTGCAGGTACTGCCCCAAATTCAGAAGCCTGACATCCGCTTCGCGAAGATCATCCATAGCCTGAATCACTTCGTCTCTGGTTTCACCCAAACCTAACATCAAAGCTGATTTAGTAATGGCTTCGCTGTCCAGTTCGCCGATTGTTTTCAAAAAATCCAAAGAACGTCTGTAGGTGGAGCGGGACCTTACAACGGGAGTTAGTCGTTCAACGGTTTCCAGATTGTGCCCAATGATTTCCGGCCTGCTTTGAACCAGGGCTTCTATGTTTTTCCTTTGGCCCATCAAATCGGAAGAAAGAACCTCAACCGTGCAGGATGGGTGTTTTTCGTGAATATTTTTTACAGTGTCAGCCAGAAGGGAAACCCCACCGTCGCTTAAATCATCCCTGGTCACCATAGTGATCACCACATGGGACAAACCCATGGCTTTAACTGCCTCGGCCACTCTGGCCGGCTCAAGACCATCCACCTTGCCGGGGCGTCCGCTTTTGACCGCGCAAAAACGGCAACCCCGGGTACAAATATCCCCAAGTATCATAAAACTGGCTGTTTTGTGCTTGCCCCAGCACTCGTGAATATTGGGACAGCGCGCTTCCTGGCAAACAGTATGAACCGACTGACTTTTAAAAAGCGATTCGAGCCCTCGGTAATTTTCGTTGGTATTAAGGCGCATTCTCAGCCAGGGAGGTTTTTTTAGTTTATATTCTTCGCTCATGGTCATCATCCTTATTGCCGGCAAAATCAAAATCAGTGCGGCTGGCTTAGATAACTTAACTTACAATTAAAGCGTTAACCTGGCAAGTGCCACAAGAGGTCTTTTGGTGATGGTCGATTAAGGGCCTTGCCCGGGAACAAATGACCAAACATCCTCTGTGCTGAAATAATAGAGCCTTTGCCTGAACATGCACCGGTTCCCGGGCCGGGCTTTACGCGACTTCGCTAGTGCTTCGACCAAAAACCGCGCTGAGTAAGCGCGCGGTTTTTGTTGGCAGCTTTTTTTTGAAAAAAAAAGCTGCCTTGCTCCAATCCCTAAGGCGAGTTGGGTCCAGGGCCATTTCACCACGCAAAATAAGGAACCCAAAAAAAACTCATGTTTTTGTTGCCTTTTATTGGATAAAAAGGTCGGGGTAGGCCAATGCGGCCATAATTTCAACAGCCTTGACAAAAAAATGGGAGCCCCCATGTCGGTATTTTTCAGGGATTTGGTAAACCCGGTTATTCTTTACAGCTTTCAGGTTTTTAAAAGCCTGGTCAGCCATAAAGCGTTGATGGATTTTTTCAGGACCCTTGGGGTCATCATAAACCCAGCCAGGCAAAACAATGATGTCCGGGTTGAGCTTGATAATCAAATCCCGGGAAAGGGAAAGTGTGCCGTAATCGTCCTCTTCGTAATCAGCTGCAATGTTTTTAAGCCCTGCCAGAGTGACGATTTCGTTCCAGATGGAGTTTTTGCCAAAGGCGGTTCCAAAACCGGGGTTATAGTCCAGTACGGTCAATCGGTCAGCCGGTTTTATGGAAGCCACTTTGTCCATCAGGGGTTCAAGCCTGTTGTCCATCCAGGTCAAAAGCCCTGTGGCCTTTTCTTCTTCCCGGAGCATGATACCCATTGTCAGAATAAGTGACTGAACCTTTTCCAGTGTGGTTGGAAAATTAACCTGATACACAGGGATACCCGCGTCCCGCAGCTCCTGGACCTTGGAAAAATCAGACCATTCAGCCAGAATGATCAGGTCTGGTTTCAGGTCAATATAGCTCTTGACATTAAAGCTAAGCCGATGTTTTTGTGAACAAGCCCAGTCGGCGATATTGGAGATGTCCTTGTCTGTTGAAAAAGGGGTGATGGCCAGAATGTTTTTTGTATCAGCAATCGAATAGAGCAGTTCATCCACAAACTGGGCGCCGGAAATGATTCTTTGAGGTTTGGATTTAATGACTATCTGAAACCCTGAAGCATCTTCCAGAGTCATGCCCCTGGCTGTTTCCCCCTGGCCCAGGCTGAAAGCAACTGTGGTTGAAATGATGAAGAGAAATGATAAATGCAATAAGCCTTTCATGGGTTCCTCCTCTGGAATCAGTGGTCTCTGGGCCTTTGTCGCTGCTTAAAGCGGCGCGTCCGCGACAGAGTTTCACCGCCTTTACTTGAAAACTCTGGAATAGATTACAATTGTAGGGCAAGTGGTGTCAAGCTGGGCCAGCACCCCGCTGCTTATGATCGCAAAGTCTTGGTGAGCGAATCCTTGAGCTCTGTTTTAACTGAGAGTCTTCACTTTGCTCCGCTGTGTTCAGAATGTCTCTGTTGGTTTGCGGGCAAAAAAAAGGCCGCTTGGGAAAAAGCGGCCGGTGGTTTTTGGAATAATTGGTTATTGGCCGATTTTGAGGGTGGAGCCTTGGGCATTTGCAATTGGTTGAGAGGAAGAATTGGTTAAATTATCAACAATCAGTGTAAGCGTTGTTCCATTATTGTAGAGATTGTCGAAATTAGTGTAATTGAAATGAACATTTAAAATATGCAAATCAGAGCCAGGCCCTTTTCCGTTAACATCAAAACCTGAAATCTTGAGTACATTCCCATTTAATGAAGCTGCTGCTATCATGACTCCATCGCTAGTATTTTCTGTTGTAGCACCATTTTGGCCTACTGATACTTTGGGATTTACATAATTCGTGTCAAACCCGATATCAAACCCATAGGCAGCAACATTCTGTGACCCTGAATTGCAATGCACCTCCACAATAAAAGTGCCGTAAGCCGGGCTGATGGGGTCGGCCAGTTCCATCCACACGGTGCCGGGAACGGTTTTATCCGCTTCGTTTACCGCGGCGCCTATTGTCCGGTTATCCAGTTGGCAGCCAAGCGTCACTATGATCAAAGCAAAAAGAATAGATAAAATTACTGCTTTTTTTTCGTTTTTGATTTTCTTTTTCATGTTAAATCTCCTTACTTGATGGGAAAATAAACTTATATTTCAATGTAAATATACTAGTGCCAAAATGCCAAGTCAAACAAAATCATGAAACACTATAAAAACACTCGGGGCTAGAAAAAGTAACACTGAAAAATTCATTTTCTTTGCCCTGTCTTGTATTTTATCACAGAATCCCTGAATTGTCAGCAAAAAATAAAAAAAGCCTGCTTAAAAGCAGGCTTGCTATGTTTTGATTATAAATAACAGCTTATTCTGTGATAGTAATGGTTGTGTTGTGAGCTTGCCCGGAAATCGGTATTGCTGATGGATTGGTTAAATTGTCGATTGAAACATTTATTTCCGTTGTTCCCGCAGTTAGGGCTTTCCAGTTTACATAAAAGATCTCCATATCTGATCCTATTTTACCGCTTACATCAAAACCACTGACAATAACTTTGTGAATACCATCTTCGATTTTATATGCGGCAGCTGCTAAAAAACCATAGTTATTATTGCTTGCTCTTGCTATAGCATCACCTGGCAAAATAATTTCACTATCAAAGGTTAAAATGATTCCATAGGCAGCCAGATTTGATTCTGTGAAATGGAAATGAACATTGGATGTGAATGTATCTCCAACAGCTATAACTTCAGAGGAGGGTACTGCCCAAACATCACCTTCCTGAGAAATAAATTCAGCTATTGGTGTTGGCTCTGGAGTGGGAATCTCAGTAGGGACCTCAGTAGGGACCTCAGTAGGGACCTCAGTAGGAACCTCAGTAGGAACCTCAGTAGGAACCTCAGTAGGTTCTTCTGTAGGTTCTTCTGTAGGTTCTTCTGTAGGTTCTGGTTCAGCAGTTACCTGGGGCTTGTCACCACCATTTCCTGGTTCAGGGCCTTGAACCGGAGGACAGGCTGTGAAAATCAAAACAAGTGAAAGAATTAGAAGTGTGATTAATAAAGATAATCTCGAAGTTCTTTGATTAGACATTATTTTCTCCTTTTTATTTTAGACATTTCCTTTTTCTCTTTGTTTTCATAATAATACCAAAAATCTGAAAAGTCAAATTTTATATGCAAATTCCCTAGCAAAGACTCAGGGTTTTCAGTTATTCTACTATAGAATAATTTAGTCGAGTATAAAAAAAAGCCGGCTCAATCCTGCCGGCTGATTTTTTTCACATTATTGTTCATTTTCCAAGGCTTCACATCGCTCCAGAACCGCCCGGCCGTGGAAAATCAGGTCCTCAGTCATGGCCAGTTGATTGATCTTTCGGCCGTGTTTCAAAATAGCCTCTTTGGAATAATAGATTAATGAGCTGCGCTTTACAAAATCATAAACCCCCAGGGGCGAGAAAAAGCGCGCAGTGCCTGATGTGGGCAGAACATGATTAGGCCCGGCCCAGTAATCCCCCACTGGTTCAGAGGAGTATTCACCGATAAAAATAGCCCCGGCATGGCGAATCAGCGGAAGCACGGCATCCACATCCTTGACCACCACCTCAAGGTGCTCCGGCGCGATGCGGTTCACCACCTCGGCTCCCTGTTTCATGTTGTCCACCACAATTATGGCCCCATATTCAGCCAAAATGGCTTTAACCTTTTCGCCGTAGGGCACATCCTTGAGCAGCTCAAAAATCTCGGTTTTTACCTTTTCGGCAAAATCCTGGGAATCGGTAATCAGCATAGCCGACTCAAAGCCCGTGCGGTGCTCTGCCTGGCTCAACACATCCAGGGCTGTCCAGCGCGGATTAGCCTGGTCCTGGGCCAGAACCACCACTTCACTGGGCCCGGCGATCATATCAATATCCACCTGGCCAAAAACAAGGCGCTTGGCCTCGGACACATAAATATTGCCAGGTCCTACAATTTTGTCCACCCTGGGGATTATTTCCGTGCCATAAGCCAGGGCCGCGATAGCCTGGGCCCCGCCGCAGAGAAAAACCCGGTCTACCCCCAGCATATAGAGAGTGGCGCCGATAATAGGGTTGTCCATAAAGCGCGTCGGCGGAGTGACGGCCACGATTTCCCGTACACCAGCGATTTTTGCCGGCACAATGTTCATCATGGCAGTAGAGGGGTAAAAAGCCTGCCCCCCGGGAATATATACACCCACCCGGTCCAGAGGCGTAATCCGCTGACCCAGCCTCACATTGTCGGGAAACTCCTTGAGCCAGCTTTCTTCCTTTTGATTCACATGAAAAGCTTCGATATTATCGCGGGCCTCTTCCAGAATAGCCCGTTGAGTGGCGTCAATTTTTTCGTAACATGATTTCAAGACATCCCTGTCCACTACCAGGTTATGGGCATGGAGCTCAAATCGGTCGAATTCCCTGGTAAAGTGAAAAACTGCTTCATCACCCCGGGTTTTTACCTCATGCAAAATCTTTTTCACTGTTTCGACGATTTTCTCATCCACCTCGGCGCCCCGCTTAAAGAGCTTTTCCAAGGCAGCTTTGCTTTGTTCATAATTATAAATGATCATAAGCCCTCCTGGTAATTTAGAATATTATGAACTTACACCATATTTTAACAAAAATAAACACAGACCGGAATTTTTTTTATGCGCAACCGGGACAACATTATAATCATGTGAATTATTTGGGCGTTGCCTGGGGTGTAAAATCTACGAAAGTTATATAATACTTTTTGCCCCCATTTTTTATAGGATTTATTTGCATCTTTTAAGCTTTTCATA
>JAFGWI010000279.1 GCA_016937215.1 Spirochaetales bacterium
AACCGTCCTTGGTTGGGCCTTTGAACCCGTTTTTTTACCGTACAAGTGAAACCATGGACGGTTTCACTTGTGGCCAGTAAAAGGGGGATAAGCGGCAAAATATTGAAGACAAATGATAAATTTAATCTTGGTATTTTTCAGAAAATCATATTTTATGAAAAGTGCCCAGTAACGAATTTTAGTAGGTCATAAGGATTGGAGCCATGAGGAGGTTTTTTTTAAAAAACCGACGAAAAGCCTTTGGCCGCGATAATTTCGCGGCCAAAGCTTCGAAGCGCTAGCGAAGTGGCGGAAAGCCCGGCCTGCGAGGCCCCTGGGCGGCAGGCAACGCCCCAAAAACCCTTATAATTTTTCCAGTAAATCCTGGACTTCCGAGCGTTTTTCATAATCCGGTTTTTTTGCCAAAAGTGTCTGAAGCAGGGTTTTGGCTGTGCCATTCTCCCCTTCCTTGACAAAGATGAGGGCGTATTCGTAATAGGCATCCCAGTAGGAATTGTTGATTTTGATGAGTTCGCTGAAGGTATTTTTGGCATCCACCAGCTTGTCCATGGCTTTATAAGCCAGACCCAGATTATAGCGGGGCTCTGATTCCGCTGGTTTTAGGGAAATGGCTTTGATCAGGTATTTGGTGCTGTCAGCATAGAGTTCCTTGGCCAGATAAATATTACCCAGATTGTTGTTCACAATATAATTATTGGGCTCACTCTGGTAAGCCGAGGTGAGAAGCGGAAGGGCCATGTCGTACATACCATTGTCGGTGTAGATTTTGCCTAAATTGATCTGAGGCTTCACATAATTGCCGTCGAGCTTGATGGCATTCATATAATATTTGATGGCCGAATCGCTGTCATTCAAAGCTTCATAGGTGAGACCAGCCTGATACTGGTATTCCTTGGCATCGGGTTTGGCGTCCACAGCTTTAAGAACATAATTGATGGCATCATTGAACTTGCCTAGTTCATATTTCACAATAGCCATGGCATTGTTGGTTTCAGCCTGGTTCGGGTCGATGGCCAGGGCTGATGAAAGGGGCGCTTCAGCAGATTTATAATCGCCCTTGGCGATGTAGGCCGTGGCCAGATTGGTTTGTGATGTCAGCGATGTAGGACTATATTTGACAGCTAAGGCGAAATTTGAAATGGCTTTTGATAATTCGCCCTTTTGCTGATAAATGATCCCGATATTTGTATAACCAGAGGCAAAATCCTGTTGGTATGTTACAGCGTTTTGAAACGCAACTAATGCCTGGGTTGGCTGGTTAAGTTTGTTGTAGGTTAAACCCAGATTATAATGGGCTTTATAAAAATCCTTTTTTATTGCCAAACAGCTTTCAAAGGAATTTTTGGAATCTGAGTATTTTCGAAGGCGATATTGAACAACTCCCCGCTTATAAAGAGTCTCCCAGTCCTTTGGGTCCAGCAAAAGGGCCTGGGTATATTCATGCTCGGCGCTGTCGTAATTTTTATTGTTATTGTAAATATCGCCCTTGGTAACATGAGGCGTGGACAGGGTCGGGTCAAGTTCGATGGCTTTGTCTGAATTTTCGATGGCCTTACGCACATTGGCAGGGTCATCGGGATCCTTTGTCAGATAGGTTTTTCCCTTTTCCGCGAAAGCATCAGCTGATTTGTTATCGATTTTCAGGGCATCGTCAAAGGCCTTCTGGGCTTCGTCGAATTTTTCGTTGTCCCTGAGGTTCCGGCCTTTGGTGATCAGGTCGTTCACCTGCTTCTCCTTCAGATTGGAGGGCACGGCTGTGGGCCGCTCATAGTTTTCCTCTTTTTGAGGAGGATTGTTATTGATGATAATGGGGTCGTTTTCCTTGACCGAATCAATAAGCCGGTCCATATCCTGCTTTTCCTTATCTGCCGCGGCCTGGTCTTTTTTCTGCTTCTCTTCAATTATTTTTTTCTGCAAATCGAGAACTTCCTGATCATTGGGGTCCTTGATCAAAAGATCTTCCAGCAGACTCAGAGCCCGGTCATATTCTCCCTGATCAAAATAGCGTTGGGCCAAAATAAGGGTATTTTGCCGGGTGTTATCAACCGGTTTTTCACCACCCAAAAGATTCATCAATAAAATAATAGCGATGACCAGAATAACCAGAACAAAAGCGATGATTCCAATGAGTTTGTAATCAATTTTGCCTTTGGTCGATGCTTTGGTTTTTAAAGGCAAAACCGGTTTTTCAGCAGAATCCTGGAATAGGGGGGCATTGCTTTTATTATCCGCTGAATTTTTCGCGGTTTTGACACTTGGCTTTTGGGCCGTGTTTTTTGCCTTTGATGTACCTGTGGTATTTTTTTTAGCAACATCGGCCTTTTTGGAAGGTGTTTTTTTGGATGATGAATCAGGGCTTTTGGCCATGGGATACTCCTTTTTATTATTGCGTTTTATAATTTGCCTTGTTTATATTTTTTGTGGCTTACCTGCCGCCCAGGGGCTTGGCAGGCCGGGCTTTCTGCCACTCCGGCTTCGCCTCCGAAGCTTTTTTCTCTGAAATAATCAGAGAAAAAAGGCTTGGCTGCGCTTGTTTTGAAAAACAAGCTTGCCTGGCTCCAATCCCTAAGCTGTCACAACAAAATAGCATGAGAAGCTCAAGAAAAATCCATGTAAAAATACAAGGAGTCATCGATGCTCGGAAAAAATCACCGGCTAATCGAGGATATCCTCTTCCTCGTATTGAATATCAATGCTTTCAGACCCCTCTGATAGATTTTCGGTTTTGGTCGAGCTGTTTTCAAGGGCTTTTAACAGGTTTTCAAGCTCTTTTTTCCGCTGCTCTTCAGCCAGGCGGTCTTTTTCAATTTGTTCGAGTTCTCCTGAAAGCAAAGCAATCATTTTCTCGATTTCAGGTCGTTTTGGTGAGTTTGGATAGAGCACCAGAAAATATTGATAATCAGCCAAGGCTCCGGAATGATTGTTCAGTCCCAGCCTGGCATTGGCCCGGTTTAAATAGGGATCAGGGTAATTATTTTTCTGCGCAATGGCTTTGGTATAAAGCTCCTCGGCAAAGGTATATTTTTCAATGCTATAAAAATTATTTCCCCGATTACAATAGGCAATATGTTTTTTATCTGAAGAATATTTCAGCCCCTCTTCCAGGGTATTCATCGATTTTGTATGATCCCCCAGCTGCTCATAAACAAAGGCCAAATTAATGTAGACTTTCTCATTTGTCGGATTTTCGGCCAATGCCGCTTCCAGCAAGGCCTTGGCTTCAATGGGCTTGTTTTCCATAATCAGCTTTTCACCCTGTTCCAGCAGGCTTTCGGAAAAAAGAAAAGGGATAAAAAAAGCAGAAAACACAAAAAACATGAAAATTCGGGTCATACTCTTAACAATATACCACTTTTTTTCAAAAATCTTGAAACAATATTTGACAGGAAAGTCCAAAAAACTTAACCTTTTAGAAAGAGAGTTTTGAAAGGAATTTTTCAAATTTATGGCGGCTCTAATCATAGCTAGTATAATTTTCGGCACATTTATTTTAGTCTTTATCATCATTATGATTATGCAAATGCTCAGACCAAAAAAGAATGAAGCCATTCTGGCCATGTTAAAACAGGGAAAATCAGCTATGGCCATAAAACAAGCAAAAAAAATCATATCAAAGGAGCCTCGAAACGGCCCGGCTCATTATCTTCTGGGAAAGGCCTATTTGCTGGAAAACAAGCCGGATTTGGCTTTAATTGAATATAAAACAGTGAATTTAATTGGACAATTTGATGAAAATTGCAGAGAAGTTCCTTTTCGGGAACAGATGGCTGAACTTTATCGCCAGTTTGACCAACAAGAGGAAGCACTAAAGGAATATCTTCTCTTGATACAGCAAGAACCCAATAATCCTGCTTATTATTTCAAAGCAGGAGATTTATTTGAGGACCGGGGAAAACCAGACACAGCCATGGGTTATTACCTCAAAACCATAGAACTGAATAATAAAAGCACCGAAGCCCACTTAAAACTGGGAATGCTTTATTACAAGCAGAAAAAGAATGTCGATGCCAAGGTGGAGTTTGAAATCGCGCTTAAGTGCAATCCTGAAAACAACAAGGCCCATTTTTATCTCGGGCGCATGCAGAGGGATTCAAGGGATTTTGCCAAGGCCCTGAGCCATTTTGAAAAAGCCCAGAAGGACAGTGAATTAAAAATCCAGGCCATCATTGAAAGGGGTTCCTGCTTTATATTCATGAATAATTTCGAGCGTGCTATTCCGGAATTAACGCGGGCCATTAACCTGTGTCAGGATGAAAGCTCAAGTGAAATGCTTTTCGCCCGATATTTTTTGGCCGAATGCTATGAAAAATCCCGCAAAATCGAAAAAGCCATAGATCAATGGGAAAAAATTTATGCCGCCAAACCCTCATTCAAGGATGTAGGGCACAAACTCAGTGAGTATCAGGAAGTAAGAGTTGATGACAGGATGAAGGATTATCTGACCGCCACTAACATGATTTACGTTAAAATTTGCCAGGCTGTTGTTGAATCCATGAATCTCGAAGTCAGGGAAACCATGGAAATCATAAACGGCTGCCAGATTGTGGCTGTTGAGAGTGAATCAAAATGGCGGAACGCCAGAAAAATGCCCCGGCTTATTCGTTTTTACCGCATTTCCGACATTGTGAAAGACGCCACCATCAGGTCTCTTTTGGAAGAAATGAAGAAGATGAATGTTTCCAGGGGAATGATTTTTACCAGTTCCGGTTTTTCAAAAACAGCTTTGGATTATGCCGAATCTCGCCCTATTGATCTGTATTCAAAAGAAAAATTAAAGGAATTTCTTTACCGTTCTAACTTTGACTTTAATTAAAAATTATGCTTATATTATGCTCAACTTATGAAAATACTATGTGTAGCCGATCATATTGATCCTTTGGTTTATAGCCCCCAAATAAAAAACCGCTTTGCTGATATTGATTTTGTCATCAGCTGCGGCGATTTACGCTTTCATTATTATGATTTTATTGTCAGCAGCCTGAACAAACCCTTGTATTTTGTTTTTGGCAACCACAGGCTTGACGAAATGGGCTATTATAATAAGAAATACCGCAATGAACCAGCCATTAACTTCATGCATGAAGTCAGTAAATACCCTGGGGGAAATATTTATATTGACAGCCGAGTTGTTATTCGCAATAATGTGATACTTGCAGGTCTTGGCGGCAGTCGTATTTACAATGGCGGTAAAAACCAATTTACCGAATTTCAAATGATGCTCAAGATTGTAAAATTAATTCCTGGGCTTCTATGGAATAAATTGCGACGCGGGCGTTATCTTGATATTTTGGTGACCCATGCCCCGCCCTTTGGCGTCCAGGACAAGGAAGATCCCTGTCATCAAGGATTCAGGGTATTCCGGCGTTTTTTAAAATGGTTCAAACCCAGGTATCTTATTCACGGCCACATCCATTTGTATAACCGAAACGAAACCAGCCGAACTGTTTTTTTGAACACCACTGTTGTAAACGCCTACAATCATACAATTGTAGAATTGCATGGAGAATAAAAAATTTGAGTGAAACCCTAGGTACTCAGGTTCAGCAGGATTTTGACAAAGCCAGGTCAAGGGAATTCTTTAGCAAGATATTCTCGCTGGTTCAAAACAGGGAAGATGAGCTTCTTTCATTCAATGATATAAAAGAGATCATTCGGCCCAAATCTGCCACCTATAAAGGCATTATTTCAATTCCAATCTCCCATATTGCCGGCAGCGAAGGACGCTACAAGGATTTTAACCGTCATTTTCTGCCCAAATACACTCATTTGCGCCAGCGATGGGAAAGGGTTGATCTTGCCCACTACAAGGATATCTCACTTCCGGCCATCAAGGTCTATGAATTAGGCGGGCTTTTTTTTGTGCGTGACGGTAACCACCGGGTTTCTGTTGCCAAAGCCCAGGGCCAGGAATTCATCGATGCCGAGGTGGTGGTACTGAATTCAGAGATATCACTTGACCCGAACATGACGCGTGAAAGTCTAAAAATAGCGGTTATTAACTATGAAAAAAAATTGTTCATGGAACAGACCCATCTTAATAAACTGCGGCCCAAAATACAGATGGATTTTACCAATATCGGCAATTATGATAAAATTCTCAGTCATATTGATGGCCATAAATATTTTCTTAACCAGGATCATAAAGGAGAAATCCCTTTTAAAATGGCCATGCTCTCCTGGTATGATAATGTATATGCCCCTATAGTAAATGTTGTTCTTGAAGAAAAGCTTCTTGATCAGTTTCCGAACAGAAAACCTGGCGATCTATATATGTGGATTGTCAAGCGCTGGGATGAACTTAAAAATCAGTATGGCCATTGCTATTCACTGAGAGACGCGGTCATGAAGGTATCGCAGGAACGCAAAGAACCATTTTTTACTCGCATTACCAATTTTGTCAGGTCCCTTTTCAACTAAAAACATAAAACCCGCTTTCCGCGCCCGTGCAAATTAACAAAGGAACCCCGAGATTAAAATTCGCGCAGTAAATTCTTCAAGGATTGGCTTCAAAATGATAAGGCCCGGAAAGAACCCCGATCTTGAATTCATCAGAATAATAATAAAGTGTATAATCAAAGCCTTCGCGCAAACTTGATTTACGGGAAGTAATGGTGTTAATATTCACCCCCTCCCGGGGAACAGGAAAATAAGCGACAAAATTATTTTCAAGATCATAAGTCCAAAGCATTGGTTCAGCTACCGGACTAATAACTTTAATGCTATTTGAATCAAATTTAACACTTGGATACACAAGTGAGGGATTAATATTTTCCGGAAGGCTAAGGGTAAAGCTGCTTTCAGCGTAAGCTCCGCTTAAATCCTCACAAAGAATACGGAAATTCCTGGCGGAAAAATCGTAATTATCTGGAAAAACAAGGCTGTTTGACCCTATCCAGTCCTGGCCCTCTCGTTGTGTCATAAACCACTGATCGCTTTTAAGGGTCCAGAAAAAATCATTTTGGTCGTTCAGGATATAAATGCTATCTATATCACTAAGACCATCCTCATCCTGCACTTGAACGAATAGGGATAACTTTTTTTCAATTTTATTCAATTCGGTATTTTGCTGCAAATTGAATTGATGAAAAATCGAGTTTATCCGTGGTTCATTACGGCTGCAGCTCATCAGTATAAAAAGTAACAATACATATATGCCTTTTTTCATAATGCTCAAATTACCACAAGCTTTAAAATACTTCAATGGTAAAATCAGATTCAAAAAGCCTGGTGTTATTTTCATTGTACTTGTTTAGCTAAATCGCAATTCGGCTACTAACGCGTTAGGGATAGAAGGCATGGCTTGCGATTTTTTCAAAAATCGCAAGCCAAAGCGTTTTCTGCCGGATAATT
>JAFGWI010000280.1 GCA_016937215.1 Spirochaetales bacterium
AATTATCCGGCAGAAAACGCTTTGGCTTGCGATTTTTGAAAAAATCGCAAGCCATGCCTTCTATCCCTAACGCGTTAGTAGCCGAATCGCGATTTAGCTAAACAAGTACGGTTTCCCTATTTTCCGAACTTTCATTGTCCAATATGATTAAAATCGATTATAATGCCATCATGAAATGTCACATTACATCCACCCTGGGCCCGGCTATTCTGGATTCCTATGTATTGCAACAGGTTATAGAAAAAAGCGACCGACTTCGGATTAACACGGCTTTTACCTCAGCTGCCGATTTAAGCGCCCTGTTGAACCGGATTGAAAAAATAGCCGCGAGCCTTGGAAAGCTGATTCCCCTGGTGCTGGATCTTCAGGGGGCAAAAATGCGGATTGGCCGCTATCCAGAAGCCATTCTGGAGCCAGGCGTATATTCTTTGCTCTTAGCTGAAGAAAGCACCGATTACCGAGAAATCCCGGTGCCGCATCCTCGCTTGTTTCAGGCCCTTCAACCAGGCGACCGCTTGTTGTTAAATGACAGGCGCGTCCAGACCCGGGTGCTTTCTGTGCAACCTCTTGGGGCATCGATTGAGGTGGAGAAGGGCGGTCCATTGTCTTCTTATAAGGGCATAAACCGCGTGGATCATCCCATTGCTTTTTCCGGCCTTGAGGATCGTGATAAAGAATTGATTCTGGCCACTGGAACAAGAGCTAATGTGGAACTGGCTTATTCCTTTGTTTTTACCGGTGATGAGGCGCTGTCGTTGAAGGATTTGTCCCATGCCCGTCTCATTGCAAAAATCGAACGGCCTGAGGCATTGGATCATCTTGTTCAAATTAGCCAGGCCTTTGATGAGCTCTGGTTTTGCCGCGGTGATATGGGGGCCCAGGCTGGTTTACAGCGGCTTGGGCCGATACAGCAATGCTTTATTGAGCGGACCCGGGAATATGAGCTTCCAGTGATTCTGGCTGGTCAAGTTCTGGAACATATGAGTCACTTCCCTGAGCCAACTCGAGCGGAAGTGGTCCAGCTTTATGATGCTTTGAAGGCCGGGTTTACGGGTATTGTGTTATCCGATGAGACAGCTGTGGGTAAAAACCCCCTGGCAGTGTTGGACTTTCTCGACGGGGTTAAAATTTGGTAAGCTTTTTTGGATTGTCCATTAAATTATTTTTAGTGGAGGCTCTTGCAAAACAAAGGTTTTTCAAGAACCATTAATGGTATCGGATAAAAAGTGACTATTTTACAGCTAGCGGTAAACTGCAAATGTCAGAACTTTTACAATTTGCTCATTTGTTTAACCAAATAAGTATTTTCTGCTATTAATGTATTAGGAATTGCGAAAGCCAAGCTAAACAAATACAAAACTTTCATTGCCCATGCGCATCTAGGCAAGTCCGAACATGCAAAAAATTGGCTGCCCTCAAAAAAGGGGGCAGCCAAATCCATTTATGAAGAATTTAATTCTACAAAATTTTTTTACTGAATCATTAATCCATCGTAAGCTTCAGAGCTTCCCACTATGTTATTCGCTAATATTAAATATTCACCGGCAGGAAGGCTTTGAGGCAGGGTAATATGACAGGAGCTTATACCGCTTATGGAATCCATCTCCCAGGCATTTACAGACGCCAAGAATTCAAAAGTCGGATCTGCTTTGGACCTTAAAATGATATTAAAAAGTGACACATTGGAACCGAAATACATACCTGTCAGTATTATCGAGTCTCCCGCGGAGGCTATAATTGGATTGATAATTTCAAGTTCGGGTGCTGTTATCTCAAAAATCTGTGGATAATAATATCCCACATTTTCCAAAATTACTGTCATCGAATGTAGTCCTGGCACCAATGATTCAACAATCTCCACTTTTATTTCTGCATTACTCCAGGATAATATGTGTGTTTTTGTTCGATCGATTTTAACTATACCTGTTGTTCCTCCAAAACAATTGCCCTCGATTATAATCACATTTCCAACAGTTCCCTTTTTAGGAATCACATTAAAAATTTGCGGGCTGCAGGCAGGTGGTGGTGAAGGCGATGGCGTCTCTGTTATCTCCGGAGTGGGAGTCTCTGTTATCTCTGGAGTAGGAGTTGGAGTCGGTGTGGGTATCTCTGTAGGAACACATCCGGGATTGAATGGAAAATAATGTGATTCACCATTCCCTGTCAGCGAATAACCTATTATCGACCCATCAACATTGCCATTATTAAAATCAATACTGGCCCGAGGTGCCAGAACAGTACCTTTCAGGCTTAAGCCTTGAATTGTAAGATGAGAGAATCCAGGCATATTAAACAAAATATCACGGCTATGGATATTCATGTTATTGGTTATTCCTTTGTACTGAATTGTCAAGCTTCCCCCGCCAACTATATTGATCAGTGCCTTGGCTCCGGCAGGAATGGATATATCAAATTGATAGCATGAATGAATTACGCTAGCTGCCACGCTGAAAACGTTTAGTCCTGGATTGGTACCCGTAAAAATCAAACTATTATAATTATTCACAACATTGGCATTTGTTGGAAGGGCCGCTAATTCAGCGGAAAGGTTCTCCAAATAATTAAAGGCTGCGTTAAAATCAATGGATTGACCTTGTCGACGGGTTCCATTTAACAGGGTAAAATTTAATACTCCAGGAACACCATAGACTACATTTCCATGATAAACTGTGCCTCGTTGAAAATCCAGACGCCCCCCGGCCACAAGACTGTCAACATTATTGGCTGTTGTGTTCAAAGCAACACCATAATCCATTAGTGATACATTTCCTCCTGCCGCAATCATCCCCAAACTATCTACATATGATTGCACAAGACTGTCCTTTAGGAACAGGGTATAATTAGCCGCAACACCCAGGTCTATACAGTAATCACTACTGTCCCCAAAGGCCTTGGATGTAATGCCGCTTTTGTGGGTTAAACCCGCGGTTTCGCTTTTAGCCAAACTGGTTGAATCAAGATTACAACCAGTAAACGCCACCAGTACCGCTAAAATTAGTAAAGCAATACTATTTTTCTTCATCAACTTTCTCCTTATCAAAATTATTAATTCTTCATAAAACTCTAAACAAAGTTCTGACAGAGCCTTGCTTGAGCCGCTGGAGTCCTTTTATAGATATGACTAGATTATAAAAACAACAAAGTAATTAAAATTCACTAATTATTAAAAGTTAGTAATTCGATCGATTTGCTTATTTTTTCATTTCATCATTAATCAAAATGGTACTACATCTCAATTAAAAAAACATTTTTTTTGCTTTTTTTTATAGGCTTTTTTATCTTTAAACTATACATAAAATTGATACAATATACAAGTAATTATTAAGAATCATATTTTCACAAAAAAACCTGATATATCGATTTCAATTGTGTATAACACATTTGATTTTTAGTATTTGTTTAGCAAACAGGTGCGACCGTGTTAAA
>JAFGWI010000281.1 GCA_016937215.1 Spirochaetales bacterium
AAAGTCGGGACTTTTGCAATTAGCTCTGCTATTATTACAATCCTTAACGCTAAAAATAGTGATTCCTGTTTAAGCTAAACAAATAGGCTTTTTTCATATATCCTTATCCTTAAAAAAGGAAGTGTACTTTTTATCACTGCCATTAATGTGGTTAATGATCCAGTCGTTGAGCAACTTCATCGTATTAATCGATACCAGAAGTTTTTCAGCTTGGTGTTCCTCCTGGAGTTTTTTTACTTTATCAATAAGTATTTGATGTTCTTCCTTGTGAGAATCTTTTCCCGGATACGAAAAAAGATCGAATTTTTCTTCCTCTGCCTGGAAATGATAAATCGTATATTCCGACAACTCTTTAAGGATTTCACCGATCACGGTTTTTCCTTGACCGATCTTCATGGCTTCATAGAGCCTATTTATAATTTCAATCAGTTTTTGATGCTGTTCATCAAATAATTTTACACCAACACTGTAACTTTCAGACCATGTAATCAAAGACATAGGACGCTCCTGTTAAAATCAAGATAATGGAAAAAAAGAATTCTAATTATAAGCATAGTCATTTTTTTATTTATTTCAAGGCTGGCTTTTCCGAGCCTTGTCTATCTTTTCTAATTTCTAACGCGAAAACCCACTTTCCACTCTAAAATAGTAATTTTTATATTATAGAGAAATAGAAAAGGCGATTTTGCAAATCGCAAATTCTTAACAAAGCAAATTGTAAAAATCCTGACATTTGCAATTTGCCGGCAACTGTAAAATAATAACTTATTATCCAATAATTTGAAAACTTATACGAATTATCATGATTCTTGAAAAAACTTTGTGTTACAAGAGCCTCAAATCTTAATAATGTAAGAAATTACCTAAATTCACTGCGGAATGTGGGCGAAAAACGATTTTCGTGGTGATGATGGCAAAATGCCGGGAAATAATCGGCACTTGCCCACAGACCAGCCATAGGCTATAATCACTCCATGGAACAGGAATTATTTGATGTGCTGGACTTTATTTTGAATCGTGCTGATGAACGCTCTTTGCAAGCTGTTGAAGAAGCCTTGAAACGCCGGAACGCGCAGATGAAAGGCCCTGGCGGCCTGGGAATGGGAGTCGGGAAAATGGCTCAAAATATGGCCCAGGACCTTCAGCAGCAATTGTCCATTCCCATGGATGGTATACGCCAGAACATTCGTGATTTTGTAGTGAAGATGATCAAACAGCAGGTGCCTGACATTCCCCCCGCACAGCTGGACATTCTTCTCAATGAATGGGTGCCTGATCCAAATCAACAAAGGGCATCAAAAAGCGGAAAAGGCCTGCCGCCCGATGTTCTTTACACCATGGTCAAGCAATTTGTTTTGTTCAGCCTGCAGAAAATGAGCGCTCAGGAAGAACGGAATATCCGCAAGGAAATGCCTAACTGGCCCGAACTTTACTGGGCCAAATTCCCCCAAGCCGTACAAAAACTGATTTCAGCTTTTCTGAAAGGCTCTATCGATGAAGGGGCTTTTTGGCAGGCCTTTGAACAGCTTAACAGGGGCTGAAAAAGGAATGAATGCCTGGTTTGTGCTTTGATCAGGGATTCGTGGTTTTGGGAGAGGTCTTGTTAAACACAAAAGACTTGTCCAGAAAAAACTTCAGGCTATAGCCAATGGCCAGGCCTATAAAACCGCCCAGAAGAGTGAGAAACTGATCATCCTGAAAAACAGCCTTAAAAGTAAATTCAAAACCCCAAAAAATCAGGGTTGTGATAACCGCGAATGAACCGTAAATGAAAATCTGCTTTAATGTGGAGGAGAAGTTTTCATGGGAGTTCTGAAACACCAGAAATTTGTCCAGAATGAATTTGGTTACAAAGCCCAGGATGGTACCTGTGAGAATCTGAACCAGAAAGCTGTATTGGTATACTTTTCCGGCAATGCTGAGGCCACCCTGGAAAAAACCCGAGGAACCCAGTATTAGAGCAGTTATAGCCTGGCTTCCCAGATTGATTCCTGTGCAAATGGCCGCGAAAACCATGTACATGATGTATTTTTGATTCACAGTACACTCCTTGCTTTGATTAAAGACTTATTATAAAGATAATTGCATCTTTACACAAGTTCACGAAATTTTGTGGCAGGAAGCTGAGGGGCAGAGTTGCCAGTTACTGAGTCATCCATTATCAATCATTCAGCTATGACGGAAAACTCAATATAGACTATTAAAACGAATCGATTTGAATCACTGATTCAATTGGCATTCATCAATGCCCGGCCTTTATGGTTGGTCAGGGTGAAACTCCTAAAGATTCACCCTGAGTGCTTCAGGAAATTCCGATAGACCTATCCTCCTCAACGTAATCCACCTTGGCTTCGGCCTTCACCGCGGCCAGGGGAAAACCTTCAGGCTGGTAATAATAAATCCCCAGGGCTGTGATGGTTTTACTGCGTTTGAGCGAATGTTTTTGTTCTATCACCATGATCTCATCGGCTTTTGTGCCGATTTTATACTTTACGGCAAACTGACTCATTCTTTCACCACCACATAAGCCAGAGGAAGAACCAGCAGAGCTGAAATTGCGAGGAAAATCACTGAAACCGGACCAGCGGGTAAAAAAGCCAGCTGACCCAGGAAAAAGGCCTCGCTGAAAAGTTTAGCTGAAAAACCCAGTAAAAGACCCACTGTAAAGCGACGCTTGGCCGGGTCCTTGAAATTCAGCAGCACTGCCGCTGCTAATGGTATCAGAAAATTATGCCAGAAGGGAGTGGGCTGGTTCAGAAAAAAAACAACCCGGTCATAATCCAATAGGGAGTTAAAGAGCAGGCCGTTAAAACGCTCGGGTAAAAGAGTGAAGGGAAACTGATTCTGGAGAAGCCAGCCTAGTAAACCCAGGCCCCCTGCGCCGAGAAAAATACCCGCGAAGCTCATGGGTTTGATCATCTGATCGATAGTTGTTACCTTTTTGCGGGTTTTTTCAAAAAGCACAAATAAGGCTGAGCCAATAAGAAGTGTCATGATTATCACAAAGGGCGAAGCAGTGACTGCTCCGGCATTAAAGGAGATGCCTTCCGGAGCCTTGACAGGCGCTTTGTCCGGCAGATTGGGAATGTTCTTTATGCTGTTAATGGCTGCCAAAGGATTGATAAAGGGCAAAGCGGCAATTTCCCGGTCTGAACTTGAAGAGAGAAGATCCCTCATTTTGTCGGAATCCCTCACGCCAAGCTCATAGAGCAGGGCCGCCACACCGGCCACATGGGGAGAAGCCATGGAAGTTCCCTGAAAATAGTAAAAATAATCGTTACCCTGTTTTTCAAAGCCCTTGTAGTTTTGCGATAAAAACTCAGGGGCATTTTGAAGAATCCCTTCGGGGAAGATACGCCGGGTTTCACCCCCAGGGGCAATCACATCCACGCCCTGGCCGTAATTGGAATAAAAGGAAAGCTCGTATCCGGCATTGGCCGCGGCCACGGCGATCACTGATTCATAAGCTCCAGGATAATCGGCATGGTTCTGGGCGCTGTTTCCAGCGGCAGCAATCACAATCACACCCTTTTGCGCGGCATAGTCACAGGCATCCTTTAGCACCTGGGAAAAACCGCCGCCGCCCAGACTCATATTGATGATATTGGCGCCGTTCTCGGCGGCATAAACAATGGCCTCGGCGATGTCGGAGATTTGGCCATAGCCCTCTTTAGAAAGCACCTTCAGAGGCATGATCTTCGAGTCAAAGGCTATTCCAGCCACGCCGATATTGTTGTCAGTGTCCTGACCGATGGTGCCGGCCACATGGCTGCCGTGGCCATGATCATCGTTAAACTCGCCATTATCCAGAATGAAATTCCAGCCCTTAACCAGACGGCTGGGGCTTAAATCACCCAGATTATTACCCACACCCGTGTCAATCACAGCTACCACCACGCCCTTGCCTGTGGCCTGTTTCCACACATTCTCGATGTCCAGAGCCTGAAGGTTCCATTGCCTGGAAAAAAGCGGATCAGATGAATAGGCTTTCACCTGGTAATTGGGCTCTACCTCCTGAATGATTCCACTTTTTTCCAGCCGGGCAAAAGCCGCGGTGAGTTGATTCAGGGCCTCGGGGTTCACATCATATTTCCTGAACCGGTAAATTTGATGTTGCTCACTGAACCAGTTGCTTTCCTGAAAGGCGTATTTTTGCTTTTCCAGAGAAAAACCATATTTTTGGGCTAGATTCTCCAGCTCCTCCAGATCCTGGCCCGGCTTAACCGAAACCATCACCTCTGAATAGGGCTTTTCCTGAGCGCGGAAGATAAAACTGCCGCTCATAAGCGTCCCGAAAAAAAACACTGCTCCTATTAAAACCCACAAGCCCTTGACCTTTTTCATTCGAACCTCCACCGTTCATGTGCGTACCATTAAATATATCAAATAAGAGATTTTTTTTCCAGTTGTCTTCTATTATTCTTCTTTCGATATATTTATTTGGGCGTTTCCGGTGATGGACCTTTTTGTGCAGAGCAGGATAGATTATACATGCACCATCACCGGCCAGGCTGTCCACCGCTTTGCTGACGCTTCGAAGTCCTCGGCGCGGAAAAATCGCGCCTCCGGGCTTGGCCATGGCTTTTTGAAAAAAACTTTTAAAAACCTTGTATGACAAGTTGATATTTGTTATTATTTATGACTTAGGTATTTCAGATACCATCAAATAACAATTTGGAAAAGGAATCTTATTATGAAATTGATAATACCCATTCTTGCCATATGCCTGGTTCTTTCTTTGTCCTGTGCATCCCAAATCCCTAATTTGTCGGAATCAAATGGAAAGGGATTACTCTTAGTTAAATCCGATGTGTCAACCCAGAATTCTTCGGGCATGTTTATTTCTCTGAATTTTTTTTATTCAAAAAATGAGTATTTTTCTGTCACTCCTAATTCGAAAATCTGGATTAGTGATCAATTGAGGCCAGGAAAATATACGATTTCCAGATTGGGAGTTTATAACAAATCAAGCTCTAACTATAGTGGATTTTATGATTTGAATAACCTGAATATTGAAGTAAAAGAGGGACATATTACCCTTTTTCCTGCCAAAATTACTACAAGCATGAATTCTGGAGGATATTTGAGTTTCGGTTTGGTAAATCTCGAAGATGACGATGTACAGAGTGTTATCGACTATTTGCAGGCAAGAAAGAGTGCCGATGGTTGGGTTTTGCAGATGGGCAACTCCGAAGGAATTGTGATTAAAGTGAAATAATCGGATTAAAGATGAAGGGGCTGTCTAAAAAGTCTAAAATAACTAAAAAATAGTGTCATTTTTTTAATATTCTTAAAAAACATACTATAGGTGGATTTAAAATCTAAAAAAGTGACTTTTTGGACAACAGCCCATCCTTAACGCGTCTATCTGCGTTGGGGTTCTGGATGCAGCCCTTGTTCGGTGTTAATTCCTGGTACAATCCGCTTTGGCCCAAAAGCTTTCCGCGCCTTTATTGCGTTAGGGATCGGAGCAGGCCTGCTTTTTTTTCAAAAAAAGCAGGCAACAAAAAGCGCCGGCTTATTTCCGGCGCTTTTTGGTCGGAGCGGGAGCGGAGCTGCGTAAGAGCCCGGCCCCGGTTTCAACAGGGCAGGGTTTTGGGATTTTCTCGCTGATTTACAGGCAGTCCTGTTGAAACCGGGGAAACGCCCAGGATTGTAACAGGCTTCAGCTCAATTCCGGAGCTTGGGATTTCTGTTTTAATAAGTCGTGATTTCTGATATGAAAAAACCAGGCATGGCTGATTTTTAAAAGAATGAAAACCAAAAATCCACTTTCTCAGGAGTCTATTTTCTGCCTTTCTTCCAGCGACAACTCAGCCTCGCTTTTCCGCAAATAAAGGGGCCCCTGGCCCGGTTCGTCACCCTTGGGGTTTTGCTCCAGGGCTTTTTGCCCCCATTCTGCAAGCAAATCCGCGGGAGACAGGTCCCAATGGGGGTCGAGAAACAGGTCAGATTGTTTATGCTCCATAAATATTTTTCGCGCTGCCGAACCAGTAAGAAGGGCAGGCTGATTGTTTTTTCGAAGAGCCAGGATTTCCTCAATGCTCAAGTCCAGGTAGTCGCTCTGTGGTTGGCCGTGCTGGTATATCCGTGTGTAATAGCGCTTTTTCCTGGCGTCAACCAGGGGGATGATGAGCCCTGGAAAATAATCCAGGGATTGGCCGTAGCAATCCAGGGCCGAGAGGCTGATCATGGGTATGCCCAGGGCCTGGCTCATGCCTTTGGCTGTGGCCATGGCAATGCGCAGCCCGGTGAAGGAACCTGGCCCGCGGTTGACTACCAGGGCGTTGAGTTCTCTGGGTTCAAGTCCGGCCTGCTCTAAAAGGCGGTCTATCCAGAGTAAGAGGCTTTGAGCATGTTTCAGGCCAAGGCGCGCCGAGAAAAAAAGATCGGCCTTTTCGCTGGTTTTCAGGGAAAGCCCCATGTGTTCGGTGGCGGTATCTAATGCAAGCAGGTTCATGATAAAGTGATTCCTTTTGTTTCAATTTGTCGTTTATTATCGTTCAGAATCGAGAATGTGATTTCCATGGTCTCAAATCCCTTAATGTAATCACCCAGCTTTTCGCTCCATTCAAGGATTTTTACACCCGGCCCGTCAAGCAGTTCAGCCAGGCCTATGCTTTCAAAATCATCTTCCCCTTCCAGGCGGTAAAGGTCGATGTGGATCAAGGGCTTGTTGCCTGGGTATTCCGAGATGATGGTAAAGGTGGGGCTGGTGACGATTTCTTCGATGCCCATTCCCCGGGCAATGCCCTTGGTCAGGGTGGTTTTGCCGGCACCCATGGGCCCTTTTAGCAGAATAATGGCTTTGTTGTCCAAAATATTGCCGAATTTTTGGCCCCATGCCATGGTTTCTTCGGCGCTGTTTAAGGTGTATATGCTTTTCATGGAGTCTATTATATATAATGATAGATATAGGAGTAAATATGGTTGCGGTTTTTATTGGAGATTTTTACGAACTTGATGTTCATGATGGTTGTGGCCCCGGCGCCCATTTGGCGTTTTACATTGGCCACCTTACCTATGGCGGTGATGCTTGTACCTAGTTTGATATCAAATTCGATTTTGACATATTTCCCCTTGGCATAAGCCTTGGAGCAGCCGATACGGCATCCGCCCACAGAAATGTCCATGATCATGCCAAGGTGTCGGGCCTGATCGTGGACAACCAGTTTTCGTTTGGGGCGTCGTTTATCCCCAAGGTTGATCACATCGGTGGGAAAAAGAAAGGCCGATTTTTTAAGGGGCTTTCGGACATTTTTTCTGGCCTGTTCCCGTTTTAGATTGCGGCTGTGCTGAAGGTAGAGGCAGGGTTGATTATTGTAGCTGTCGCTTCCTATGATTCTGGAGAAAAAGGAATAGCCAGAATCATTTTCCCGCCAGAAAAATACCTTTAATCTGTTTCCCTTGCGCCACATGGTTTCTTTGCCCCTGCGATAAGCCGGGAATACTACGGTTATGGCCTTGGAGCTGTTCACCAAAACTTTGGAGGGATAGCGTTCGTTTATATGAGTGGTGAGTATCAGGGGTTGTTCCGGCCTGATCAAAAGGGTAGAGCGAAGCCCCACTTTTTGTTTTGTGTTGGAATCGATTAGTTCCTTGATTTCGTAAATCTGGTTTGTTTTCGCGACCATGGTGTCGTCGCTGATTTTTGTGTTTTGCTCTAATTTGGAAATGGCATTTTTCAGCATATTGTCCAGGGCTCTGGGGTTTGAAAAAATCAATAGGGGATGACGAATTTTGCTGATCTTGACCATTTGTTTTAAAAACAAACGTTGTTGACGGTTTAACCCTAAATCAGTAGCCATGCGGTCAAAAATAAAGCGGTTATAACGTGTTTGCGAGCCGCCCTTCCGCTTGCTGGTGGTGCCCGGCTTACTCCGATTATAAAGATTCGCGCCGATGATAAGCAAAACAATTCCACCAAAGACAATGGTGAAACCAATCACATTATCCTGACTGGGGGGCTGAAAATAGGTTTGTAATAAGGGCTGAAACCAAAAGCCCGGCATTTATTTTACCTCCAAGTGTGTTAAAAAAGCAACCAGATTTTCGAGCTGAGGGGCAATTTCATATTCCAAGAGATCACCGATAAGCACAGAATCATTATTGTCAAAGGCTTGGATCAATTCCCGCATTTTATTGTTCAGTTCCTGGTAAAATTCCTCAAAGCTTTGATCGCCGATTCTGTTTTTCAGGAAATCAATATGCTTTTTTTCTTTGAGCATGTAAAAAACCCTTAAAAGCGATTGCAACACATCGGAAAAAAACAATAAATGCTCCATGGCTTGCTTGTCCTTGCCTGTTTGAAGCAAAATGGCCACTTCGCTGATAGCCTTCCCTGATTCTGAGAGCTGCTCTGTGAGTTTTTCCAGGGCTGCCTGGGGTTCTTCCGACTCAATCAGGACCTGGGCTAAAATGCGGTGAAATCCATCCAGCGCCTCCAAAAAGTTACTTTCATTTTGAGAGATGATGGCGAGTCCTTTTTCCGTGTTTTTGTCCTGGAGCATGGTGTTCAGAGGAGCAAAGTGCCTGTAAATATCAGGGAACATTTCAGGTTGAAACAAGAGATTCAGCCCTTCGGTTAAAAAGGGGTAGCCCTCGATCAAGTCCTTGATTTCCTTTGTGTTATTTTCAACCACGGCTTTTTTGAATGATCTGGTAAAATCAATGAAATTACTCAAAGAAGAATAGCGTAACTGGCTGTAACTCTGAATCTCCAGATTGAGCACATCAATATCGCTCAGGGGCAATTCCTCCCACAGGTTCTGGGGTTGAGCCAGTAAATCAGTTTTTCCGTGTCTCATGGCAGTGATGCATAAATCCTCTTTTCTGAGCCAATCTTCAATCCCTGCCACTATATCTTTCAGGGTTTTTTCGTTTTCAAGCTTGAAATCCAGTTTCTGATCATTGATTAATATTTCCAAGAATAAATCCTCCAGGAAAAGAATTATTATGCTAATTGCAAAAGTCCTGACAATAGCCATTAGCAGGCAGCTGCAAACTAATAACTGATTATCCGGTAATATCCCACTTTCCGCGTTATAATTTTAATTTCTTATATTATAGAGAAATAGAAAAGGCGATTTTGCAAATCGCAAATTCTTAACTCTAAATAATATTAGAAATTACCTAAATTCACTGTGGAATGTGGGTAATAAGATAACATATTCGCAATTTGTGTGATTCTTGCAAAACCTTGGTTTTGCAAGAATTTTTATAGTTTTTCCTGTTCTTATTATCGGATTTTTTTTATAATCTTTAAACCATATTTGTGAAAATTATCTATTATTCGTGATCAAGAGATGGCCTGTTCAGTGTCTGGGAATTGAAAGATTTCAGCTTGGTTTCTAAGGGAGCGAAGTTATGAGATTATTGGGAATTCTTTTGCTGGGTGCTGAAATTTTCAATGGCCGTGGAATTCTGGTTCATTTGTTCAAGGGCCCCTTCCATCATGGCGTATTTGCGCTTCATCTGGGCTTCGTAATCCTTAAGGTATTCATTATAATCGTCAATTTCATCTTTTTTGGTATCGATGCGCTTTTCAAAGCTGTCATTTTTCATGGTGAGAATTCCACCTGTTTCAGTATAGGGCTTGATTTGGTAGTCCAGAGTAAAACCAAGGCCTGAATCCACCACTAGATCACCATCAGAATCCATACCGAAAAAATCCTTGATGCCATCGGGAAAGCGGCCCAAAGCTTCGGCTAGAATCTCGTCGTCTATCTCAAGATAACCCCGTAGACGGTTGGTATCCACAGATCCGAAGGAACCGGGTTTGCCGGCTGTTGTGGAAATACCCAGCTGGGTCAGCATGCTCAAGTCGCTGCCTTCCCGGGTGCGGTAGGGGCTCATCATGGTGTTGGCCAGGCTTCGGCGGATCTGCATCAAGGTGATATCGCCCTGGAGCTGGCCGAGGCGCTCTTTGTTTTTTTCCATTTCATCTTCTTCCAAATGCTGTAGATCATCGAGGACCCGTTCATCATTTCGGGAGAGAACATCGATATAGGTGAGGGTGTTGTTATAGTTACCCACAAACTCCACAACCGAACTGACGATTTTATCAATATCGCGCTTGATATCCAGATTGACTTTCTGGTCTGAGGCTTCATGGAGCGTTAAATTAACACCTGGCAAGAGATCATCGATTTCGTTATTTTCACGTGTAATGGTAACGCCGTCCATTTCAAGTATCGCGTCCCCAGCTTCGGTAACAGCGTTTTTTGGTTTGAAATCACCCCTGGCTGCGGGATCATAGATTTTCACATTCTCAATAGAGATGTTTTTATGGGTATTGTCGTTTTTCAGCAAAAGGGAATCCATGGAATTCAGGTATTCTCCAATAGAGATTTGAATGGTGCGTTTGCCTTCACTCAGGTCGATTTTTGGCAATGCTTTGCTTTGGGGGCCATTGCCCGCAAAGAGTACCTCTGGGGCTTCGACCTTTGGAGGCGGTTCAGGTGCTTTTATATCATCAAGAATAACTTGTGAAGGTTCATTTTCGATGGTAATGCCTTTAAAGCTGATTTCACCGACCTTGGGATAGACCGGCCCATCGCCCAGGGGTGGGGGGGCTTTTTCAGGGATATCCTCAATGGTAATTTCCATTTCCAGAATGCTGTCTTTTGTGATTTCCAGATTTTCGCCAAAGGGAAGGCGCATTTGGGCCCCTGGTTTCAGGTCCAGGCGTTTATCCTGAATGGAAAACAGCTTTGAATCCAGTTCATTGTCCCATTTTTGCGGAGGGTTTTGTAAAAAGGAAATTTCCTTTGCCGCGGAACGTGAGCGTTCGATAAGACCGAGGTCAAGGGCCACTTTTACAGTGTCACCCAGAAAGCTCAGGCGGTTTTTGGACCCGGTTTTTGTGGTTTCAATCATCATAACCTGGGTTTTGCTGGTGTCATTCACAGTATAAGCGTTCAATAAGCCCTTTGATTTGGCTGTTATGGCACTGGCAAATTGATTCACCGTACCGCCGGTAAAGCGGAGCGAGACTTCATCCTCTCCTACCTTGAATTGGTAATTTCCGCCAGGCACTTTAAAATCCTTGTCCAGAGAAGCGGACATAAAACGGTCGACTGTGGCCACTTGCTTAACCAGGATTTTTTTCTTCATTTCAAAGGCTTCGCGTGTAGCAGTAGCTGTGAGAATTTCCGGCCGTGATGATTGGGCGATTTTTTCATTAAAGGGATTGTCAAAGCCGTAAAGCTCTTTGGCGGATTCCTTTAAACGGGTCATTTTCACGTTTAAATCCCGCCAGACTTCCTGGGTTTTTTGGTATTCTTTTACATCATTTTCGAGGTTTTCAAGCTTGGTACGTTTTACATCAACCAGGGCCTTGACCATGCCCTTGGTATCAATCTTGCTGGTTACGCCGGGTATAACAAAATCGGACATAATTGACAACCCCTCCCGTGTCCAAAGTCGGCAATTTTACAGTATATGCCTCTGAATCCTGTAAATCGCTTTTTTTTTCTCAAACAACGATGAGGCTATTTTATCTTTGGACAAATTCCATTGGATTGCTCTTGCCTGAAGTCGGCAATGTCATCCTGAACATGAATGTTCAAGTATAAAAAAGCCACTTTATATTATATCTCGTTGTCGTACAATATTCCGATGGTTTCCCGGATATGGGCAATTAAATTCTGAATTTCCTCTGGCGGGACTTCGCGTATCACTCTGTCGGTTTCATTGTCGATGACTTTCACCACGATGCGGTTTATGCTCTCATTCACCTGGAATTTGAGGCGCCTGTTAAAATGCTGAATGTCCTTTTCCAGCTGGTTTACCAGGTTTTCAATATCCTTGACTGAATAGGGCTCTTCCATTTTAATGGGCTTCACCACTTTGGGTGTGTCATTTTTCTGAAAGTGAGGTATTGCTTTGTCTTTCTGAATCGGGTTATTAGCCTGCTCAGAATTATTCTTTATCGGTATATTGTGAGGTAGTTCCAGACTCATAATCTTCCCCCCTCTGATTATCGGTAGGTTTTTAAAAAAATAAAGGGGAAATGCGCGTCTTCCCCCCCTATTTTAGTTAATTTTAATGCAAAAAGACGACATCCAGATGTCTCTTTACATCTTTTTTTGGGAACGGATTTGAACCTTGGTGAATTATCCTAATAACTGGACAACTCCCTGTGTTTTCACATTTGCCTGTGCCAACATCGCTGTACCAGCCTGGTTAAGGATCTGGTTTTTAACGTATTTTACCATTTCTCCGGCCATATTGGTGTCGCGGAGTAATGATTCTGCGGCCTGCATGTTTTCCGCGGCCACATCAATACCCTTAACTGCCATTTCAAAACGGTTCTGATAAGCGCCAAGGTCGGCTCGTTGTTTGGATACGGTTCGAAGCGCATCGTCAACTTTACCAATTACCTGGTTGGCTTCATCAGGTGTCTGAATGGAAATAGGCGCGTTTTGGCCATCTTCCAATCCCAGAGCTGCTGCTGTCATGGTTTGAATGAAAATCTGCTCTCGCTGGTCCATATTGGCGCCAACCTGAAACCACATGGAAGCGGTTGGAGCTGTTTCGGCAGATGAGCGAACGAAATCACCTTGTAATAAGTTCATTCCATTAAACTGAGCGTGAGAAGCAATTCGGTTAACTTCATCAACCAGCTGTGAAACTTCGACCTGAATCTGCATTCTGTCTTCATCAGTATAAATACCGTTGGCAGACTGAACAGCCAGTTCCCTGATTCGATGCATGATATCCTGTGATTCCTGAAGATAACCTTCGGTTGTTTGGATTAAAGAAACCGCGTTACTAACGTTCTTGCTGGCTTGTTCCAGACCTCGAACTTGTGATCGAAGTTTTTCAGAAACAGCCAATCCTGAAGCATCATCACCAGCTTTATTGATCTTCATACCTGAAGAAAGCTTTTCGATGTTGCCGTTTAATTCAGCTTCTTTACCCTTTAAAATTCTGCTCGCGTAAGCAGCACTCATGTTATGATTTATTATCATGATTAACACCCTCCTTGAATAATTTAGAAAGCATCCCTTGCCTTCTGTGTGTCACAGGTTAAACTGCGCAAAGAATAACCGCGCGTTGCTTCTTTGCTTACCGTTCCCGTTTATTCCTATGACAAAAAGATGAGCCTGATCTCCAGCTAATCCGGAGATCAGCACTCGCTTTTTATCACAACACTATTCTTCTACAGGAGAGTGTGATATTTCAAAGACCGATTAAAGGGGCTTGAGCCACTTTATTCACTTTAAATCGTAAGAGATTAACCTAAAAGTTGCAATACCGATTGCGGCTTTTGGTTAGCCTGGGCCAGCATAGCAACAGAAGACTGAATAAGAATGTTGTCACGTGTGTAGTTAAGCATTTCTTCAGCCATGTTGGCATCACGAATTCGTGATTCTGCGGCCTGCATGTTTTCAGCGCCAATATCAATACCCTTGATGGCCATTTCCAGACGGTTCTGGTAGGCACCCAGGTCGGCGCGTTGTTTTGATACCTTTTGTAAGGCATCATCCACAATACCGATAGTTTTATTGGCTTCGTTGGGGGTTTCAATGGTAACGATTTCCCGGCTGCCGAGGTTTCTAACGCCCAAACCGTCGGAGGTCATGGTTCCGATAAAAACCTGTTCTCTCTGGTCCATGTTGGCACCAATGTGGAACCACATGGAAGCGGTAACGGTGTTGTTGCCGATTTCACGGGCAAAACGGCCTGTGAGCATGTTCATGCCGTTAAACTGGGCATGAGACGCGACACGGTCCAATTCATCAACCAGCTGGGAAACCTCAACCTGAATCTGCATTCTGTCTTCGTCTGTGTAAATACCATTGGCTGCCTGAATTGACAGTTCACGGATACGTTGAAGAACGTCCTGAGATTCCTGGAGATAACCTTCTGTTGTTTGGATGAATGAAACGCCGTTAGCCGCGTTTCGGCTGGCTTGTTGCAGACCTCTAACCTGAGATCTCATTTTTTCCGATACAGCTAAACCTGACGCGTCGTCAGCGGCTTTGGTGATTCGCATACCGGAAGAGAGTTTTTCCAAACCCTTCTGCTGGTTGGTGTCATTCACCTTTAGCTGTCTTTGAGCGTACATTGCACTCATGTTGTGATTAATAATCATGTGTTTCCTCCTTGAAACATATATCATCACAGGCATCCGTGCCTGTGCATTAACCAAAACAAATTGTAAAAGACCAAAACTGAAAAATACCTTCCTGGTTTTGATTTTCAGTTTTTTTTTACTTTATTTTAAGATGCCGCTCCCGATAATAAGAATAGGGACACAAGAAAACAAATCCATTTGTTTTTCAAGGAAAAATTCTCTTACTCTTTATTTCGGTACAGTATCCTTTATAACTTTAACGAATTTTATAAAATAAATCAACTTTTTTTTTATTATTATTCACATAAATTTTAAATTTTTTCCGCTTTTAATTGTTTTTTGAGGTTTTATTCTATGTATGGCTTTGTTTACCATGGCCAGGCTCAAGCTCTGAAGCATGATGATTTTTGAATTCCGCTTAGGAAAATAATGGCAATGGTGTTTTGCCGCGTTAGGGATTGGAAAGGGGCAGGGTCAATTTTTCAAAATTGGCCCTGCCAACACAAACCAGGCAATTTTTAGCCTGGTTTGTGTTCGGAGCAAAGCGGAGCCTTGGAAAGCCCGGCCCTGGACACCGGAGGTTCCAGGGCAACGCCCACAAAATACATGGGGAAGATTCCCTGATTTTTTTGTGTTCCATGCTGCTTTTTTTCAGGCCAGCTTATTTGCCGCAAATGTCCTTTGTAAAGGCTGAAAGTTTTTGTTCATTGCCAACTAGGACCAGTATATCTCCTTCCCTGAGAAGGTAATCGGAATCGGGCACCAGCATTTCATTGCCTGCTTTGTCCTGGTGCTGCACAACCGCCACATTGACCTTGTATTTACGGCGGAAATTTATTTCCTTTAGTGATTTGCCAATCAGTTTTAAAGGGACATCGGCGGTACAAATGCTGATACCCCCGGAAAGGGGAATGGAACCCAGGAGGGTTTTATTCAGGAGGGAAAGGCCGAGTTTTTTGCCGATTTCGATTTCCGGAGATACGGCCATGTCCACTCCGGACTTTAGCAGTATTCTTTCTTCCAGCTTGGATGAGGCCCTGGCAATTACCTTTTTAACCCCCATTTCTTTTAGTAATACCGAGATGAAAAGGCAATTCTGGAAATTCTCTCCCATGGTCACAATGGCAACATCAAAATTGTGGGGGGTGAATTCCCTGAGGGATTCCCAATCGGTGGCATCCAGAACAAGGACATTGTGAACCTTGTCCTGGACCATTTTTATCCGGGAGGCGTCACTATCGATGACCATGATGTCTCTGTTCTTTTTTTCCTTGAGCAGGGTTTCCAGAAGGCTCATGCCTAGCTGTCCCAGCCCGACGAGTAATATTCTTTCGTCTATCATAATGACTCCTTAACCAATAATAATATCTTCATCTTTGGGATAAACCGTTCTTTTCAGTTTTTCACGCTTCACCAGGGCCATGGTAAAGGTGACCGGTCCTACCCGGCCGGTAAACATGATGAAAATCAGAAGATAGCGGCTTATCCAGGATAGTTCGGAGGTTATTCCAAGTGACAGCCCCACTGTGCCGAATCCCGATACAATTTCAAATAAAATCGCAGAAGGTGGAAAGGGTTCCAGGCGCAGCATGATGATGAAATTGATGAAAATAAAGGCCATGGAAACCAGAACCAGGGTCAGGGCGCGATAAACCAGATTGCGGGGGATGCGGCGTTTGAATAATACCACGTCCTCGGTGCCTTTGAATGTGGCCACAACTGTGGCCATGAGAACGCCCAGTGTGGTTATTTTGATTCCTCCGCTTGTGGAATTGGGCGCGGCCCCTATGAACATGAGCATGATAATGACAACCCGGGTTACTATGGAAAAGCCGGAAATATCGATTGTGTTGAACCCCGCTGTGCGTGAGCAGACCGAGTGAAAAAAGGATATCACGATTTTATGGACCAGGCTTTCCTGCTTCAGGGAGTTTTCCGCTTCAAAGAAAAAGATGAGAAGGGTGCCGCTTACAAGCAGAATAGCCCCAAGGAGGAGGATGATTTTGGCGTGGATTTTAAGGGCTTTTTTGACCGGACTAAGGAAGCGTTGTTGAAGGCTGATGATGGTAATAAAGCCTATGCCGCCGGATATGACCAGGAGTGATATTACCAGGTTTACCGGTATATTGTGTCTTAATAGCTCAAGATTGGAATAATAGAGTGAAAAACCCGCGTTGCAAAAGGCTGAAACAGAGTGAAAAATGGAATAAAAAGCTGCTTCTTCCCATCTGTAAAAATTGCCTTGCCAGAGTATGAAAAGTAACAAGGCTCCCAAGGCTTCAATTGAAAAAGTGGCGATCACGATGGTTTTGACCAATTTGGCAATGTTTGGAATGGGGCTGTCGGACAGGAGCTTGCCTATCATCAATTGATCGGTAACGGAAATCCTGTTAAAAAAAAGGAGTGTGAAAAAGGAGGAATAGGTCATCATGCCCAAACCACCCATTTGAATAAGCAAAAGGATAATCCACTTGCCTGAAGCTGTAAAGGTGGTTGCCGTATTAACGACAGTGAGCCCGGTTACACAGACTGCCGAGGTTGATGTGAAGAGGGCGTCGGAAAAAGGAAGGCCTGCTGTGCCTGTGGTTGATTTGGGCATTGATAAAAGCAGGGCCCCGAAGAGAATCAGCATGATGAAGGAGAGGATGAAAACCTGAAAGGGGTTCATGCGTATGGATAAAAGGTCGGGATAATTGGCCCGGGACAAGCGGATGATGAAAATCAGGAATACCGAAAGCTGGTTAATGATATGGAAATAATAAAATTTATCGTCATAGCTGAAAACACGTGAGTAAATATTGAGCTGGATCAGCAAAAACTGAAAAACCAGGAATAACAGAAAGAAATAGGCGTAACGCCTCTCTTTGAGAATCAATTTTTTATCCTTGGCCATAAGCAGGAAAAGCAAATTGTCGGCTATGTACAATATGAGCAGGATATTGGAAGCCAGATAAATGCTGTCGGAAACAGCTTTATCAAGATAATATCCGTTATTGATAATGATGGCGATGAGGACGATGCTTGTTGAAAGGAACAGCACCATATCGATGATTTTTAGTATTCGGTCTTTTGTCATGATTCTCGGGTCAGTATAGGCGGAAGTTTTTTTTAGAGTCAAGCCGGAGAAATAGGAAGCCGTCCTTTTTTTCTTTGACCCGGGTTTTTTTTGCCTGCTGTTGATGGGAAGAGGCTTGTTTTGCCTATAGTGATAGGGAATATTCGGGCCGGGCCGCCCTTGAATTAGACGAAGCTAAGTTTGGAACCGCGACCTGTCAAAGGGCTAGGCTTTTCATATTCTCACTTGCTTTGGGACGGCCGGGTATAATACAATGATGATTCTCCGGGTTATCTTGAAAATGGGTGAACCGGCAGATTGGGATTTCATTCTTAAGTGAAAGGATAGCCGTGATGTGGAATGATTTTTGGTTGTGTTTTGTGCCGCTTTTCTTTGCCGTGGATGCTGTGGGCGTTTTGCCCATGTTCATTTCCCTGACCGAGGGGTTTCAGAAGCAGGAAGTGAGGCAGGTGATTGTGCAATCCTTGTTAACCGCGGTGATCGTATCGGTGGCCTTTGTTTTTTTGGGGCAGAGCATTTTTGATTATCTTGGAATCACCACAAGCGATTTCATGATTGCCGGTGGTGTTGTGCTCTTTATCATCAGTCTTCGGGACATCCTTAATTCCGAAAAAAAACAGCGAAAGGTGGATCTTGGCAGTCTGGGCGCAGTGCCCATCGGGGTCCCCTTGATTGTCGGACCGGCTGTGCTCACCACATCCCTTCTTCTGTTGGCTCAGTATGGTTATGTGCTGCTTTTAACTTCCCTTTTGGTCAATATCCTTATAGCTTGCCTTGTTTTCTATTTTTCCCTTCCTTTGAACAAGCTCCTGGGTAAAGCTGGTTCAAAAACCATTTCCAAGATATTTGCCCTGATTATCGCGGCCCTGGCTGTGATGATGATCAGAAAGGGGATTACATCGATTCCCTGGTGATTAAAATGTCAGTACTTGTTTAGCTAAATCGCAATTCGGCTACTAACGCGTTAGGGATAGAAGGCATGGCTTGCGATTTTTTCAAAAATTGCAAGCC
>JAFGWI010000282.1 GCA_016937215.1 Spirochaetales bacterium
AAAGTCGGGACTTTTGCAATTAGCTCTGCTATTATTACAATCCTTAACGCTAAAAATAGTGATTCCTGTTTAAGCTAAACAAATACGCTTTTTTTAACACCAAGGGGCTCCCTATTTAGAAACAATACAATTATTTCGCACACACACGAAGGTCTCTGAGATGAGCCCGCGAAAAAAGAAGAAATTTGACAGTTCAGCCGCAATAGGGTAAAATAAAAATCGGAGGCAAGACTATGAAAATAAAGGAGAAATCAGACTTTATTTCCCGCGTTCCACAGTGAATTCAGGTAATTTCTTTATTCTTTTCGGTCTGCCAATACTTTTCAATTCAGGAAAGCTATATGGTAAAGCGTTTTGTTTCGGGCCTTTGTCTGCTCATCGTGATCATTTTTCCGCTTAAAGCTCAGGAGTCCCTTTCTCTGGAAGACTACTATGCTTTTCCTCTGTCAATCGGGGTGGATGCCCAAAGTGTCTTGGCCATGGCCCCCTTTGAAACTGATTACCGTTTTTTGGCTTATCATATTGAAAGCAATTTGAAAATACCCCTTTTTTTTAATCGCCATATCCGCGCTTTAATCATGGGCGGTTTTCAGCAATACCTGGGTTCACTCATTGGCGAGAGCCATTTCCCGGAACAGCACTATGATTTTTTTCAACTCTACACAGGGGTCGGGCTCGAAGCGGCCTGGCTTATCAGCAAAAACTGGGAAGCCGGGATAACGGCTTTTGGAGGAATCGGCGTTGCCACCTTTCCATACATAATAGAAGAACATGCTGTCAGCTCTTACAATTTCATGGGCGAGACAGAGATTTACTTTGCCTATAACCCCTCCTACAATATCTCGCTGCGCCTGAGCCCTTCCCTTCGTTATCAACAAACCTGGGGCGGTTTGAATAATTTTGACGGCTTTACACTCGGTATTGGCGGGGCCCTGGACTTTCGTATGGGCGAAGACCCGGAGCTTGTGCAAAGAATGATACGCAGCATCGCTTTTTCCGATATCACGGCCAAGGAAGTTTTTCCGGCCATCCAGGCAAGCTACCGAGAAAATCCCTTTGCTTCCCTTACCATGGAGAATCAGGAAGACTTTCTCCTGACCGATCTAAAAATATATTTTAACCAACCTGGCCTCATGGACAATCCCACTCCCTGCCTGGTGCCTGGAACTCTTGCTCCAGGCCAAAAAATTGGCCTGGAAATCAAGGCCAATTTTAATCAAAATGTTTTTAATACCCAGGGAACGCGGGCATTGACCGGAGAAATCATCGCTGAATACAAGGTCAAAGGTCGATCAGCTATTCAAAAATTTCCACTGGTTTACACCCTTCACGATGTTACAGCCATTCAATGGGACGATGACAGAAAAATCGCGGCCTTTATCAACACCAACAGCCCCCTGGTCAATGATTTTGTCAACATGGTTGAAAAAGAGATCAGACCTGTGCTTAACCCCTACTTGAACGATGCCTTGCAAAAGGCCATTGCCTTTTACAGCGCTTTGAAACAGGAAGGCTGTTTTTACCAAAGCGATCCTGTGAGCCCCTTTAGCGCGGTTAAAAAGGATATATACGCGATTGACCGTGTTTATTTACCAGATCAAACCCTGTCACGTGCCAGCGGGGATTGTGATGATCTGACTGCCTTGTTTTGTTCCCTACTGGAATCTGCGGGTATTGAAACAGGTTTTATTACAACGCCAGGTCATATTTTTCCCATGTTTAACACAGGCCTTCAGCCCAGGGAAAGCCAAAAATTATTTCCGGACAGAAGCCGCTTCATTTTCATAGAAGATTCTCTCTGGGTCCCTTTGGAAATCACCAAAGTCGAGAACGCTGATTTTGAATCAGCCTGGGCTGAAGCAAGCAGGCAATTCCATCAATTTGACGCTTCACCCTCTAACCGGAAGCTTTTTCTCACACGCCAAGCCCAAAAACACTTTCAACCCCTGGGCCGCGCGATCGATTCGGAAAAATCACAGGATTTTTCCATTAAGCCGGCCACAGAGTATTACAGGGAATTAAGAGCCCTTGGAAAAAAGGCAGCTGCTCTTTATGGCCAGAACCTGAATACGAGCGCAGCGGAGTGGAACAGTCAGGGAATATTGCAAGCCCGCTACAGCCTATGGGAGGAAGCTGAGGAAAGCTTTCAAAAAGCGGCTCAACTCAAAAGCCCTTATAAAGCTGCCCTGGTAAATCTCGGGAACCTGGCATTCATAAAAAAGAACTACTCCAAGGCAGCTTTCTATTTTCAAGGGGTTCTGGAAAAAACTGAATCCAATGGAGTAACCGAAAATTTGACTGAAGGGGAGCAACAAAATCTTCTGATCAAGCTGGCTTTATGTCAGCAGGAACTTAGACTGTTTCAGGATGCTCAGGCCTTCATGACACGTGCCAAATCCATAAAGCTCCGAAGCCAGGACGATATTCCTTTGCCTGAAATTAGCGGCAACCAGCTGAAATCAACTGATCTGTCACAAAACCTGCCATTCCTGGATATGTGGGAATAATCGTCCAACAGGTATCGCTGATTATTTTCCTGGGTTTGCAAACAAGTAACCGTCAAATTTATTATCATGGCACTCGTTGCATCCTGTTAAACAGCGATTATAGAGATAGCTTTCCCTAATGCCTATAGTCTTCAGAAAATTCAGGATTTTCCCGGTTTCCAGCAGGTTCGCGGCGCCATCGCTGACATATTTTTGAAGGATTTGTTGATAATTCATGTGTGCCGCCTCATTTGTTGTATATGCTATTATGTCCGGTTTGCGTATATGATTTAGTACGGTTAATGAGTGAATTTGTCAAACTTTATTTGCTTTTATCGGGGTTTTATGGGATACTTTTGGCCTATATGCATATTGGAAAGCAACTTAAACAGCTGCGGGCCGGGAAAGACCTTTCACTCAGGAAGTTATCCGAGGCCCTTGATATGCCTTTCATGACTCTCAGCTCCTATGAACGGGACATTACCCAGCCGACGATTAATAATTGCTATGTTAATGCCACTTTTTTTAAGGTGCCTATTGAGTTTCTGATTCTTAGTGAGGATTGCACCAGGGAGTATGAAGATGTGGAGTTAAAGGCCTTGTTTTCCAGGGTGGACAGGCTGCCTGATGAGAAGAAGGATGTGGTGAAGCAGTATATCAGGAAGTATGTTGGTGTGTTGGGGGAGCTTGAGGCTTTGGAGGGGGAAGCAGAGAGTTAAGAAGGTAATGTTTGGTTTTTGGGCGTTGCCTGCCGCCCATAAACAGCAATTCTATATTTGAGTACAAATATTACGAATTGCGCTTAATTTCAAT
>JAFGWI010000283.1 GCA_016937215.1 Spirochaetales bacterium
CATTATCATGTATTACAACACTCTCAGTCGAAGTTCCGACAGTAATTATAGAATGATCACCTTCATTAAAGGATAAATTTTCCAGAGCAACTTGAGATGAATTGTAATTAGAAGGCAGGTTCAATTTACATTCACGCAGTGTAATAAATCCATTGTCATTAACACCCTTCCCCTCTGTGATGTTAAAACCATGAAGCTGAAGGCTGTAATTAGAAACTAAATCACCAGTGACACCTTGTATTCCTGATTCTGTTAGTACTGAATCAGCAATTGATACTGAACCATCTTCTGTGATTAATTCTCCACTACGAACAATCAATTGGCCTTCTTCAATACCTAACGCATCAACAGTGACATTTGATCCTATAGTGAATGGGCTTGAACGAAAGTCGATGAGTTCAGCGCATTGACCTTTTATATCGATGGAAAAATTTTCAACGGTAATTTTTTCGTCTGTAATTAATTCATTTAAAAGAAGTTGGGATTTAAGAATAATGATTTTATCTTCACGTATGAGGGCTTCGGTGACATAGAATTTATTTCCCAAAGTTTCAAGGTAGAAGTCGGAGGTGATTTGGCCTTCGATAGGGTTTAGTTTGGGGGAGATGGACATTTCAGATACCATAAGTTCATAATAAGGATTTTCGTTAAAAAAAACGTAAGCATTTACTTCATTAAAATTATCACTTAAATCCAAACGGCAATTACGAATAGCCCAATTTTTTTTCATGAAACCAGATAAAAAAGTATTTGTAAACCGCCATGCCAATTCCGGAGTACTACCGTCCTCTTGTACTGGAAAAATAGTATGAATGGCAAATGGCGAATTTGATTGACTTGCGCTCCATGCGAAAACAGGATCACCTGCAAGGAACAGAGCATTGTGATGATAAGTAAAATCTAATGCTGAATTTGCGTCTGATTGCAAACTATATGTAACATTATTTAAGTGATGATGATTGTTCTCGCCAACATCTATTCCTACACCATTAAACGTATAACCATTTATAATGCATCCATAATCGATAGATGTATTCGATCCATACAAAAATTTGTCATCTTGAAAAACAGTATCAGTTAATTCAATAAGGTTTTGAGGATTTCCAGAAACATTAAAGTTAATATAATCTGGAACTCGTATAAAAGCATGACCTGAATTTTGACCAGGATAATATTCTCCAATTATTTTTAATCCTTTATGATTTAACTCAAACGGAAGCAAATCATTAGAATCTGGAAAATCCTTGAAATACCATTTATACGAACGATGATATTGGGTATAATTTCCTGACTTGTCATAAACACGGACAAGAGCAATAATATATTCCATATTGTAATCTATAGAATAAAATTTGATTCGAGTTATTTCTCGTGATAAATTCATCCAGTCATATAAGGTATCAGCGACTTTATCAGGATATTTTTTAAAAAGCTTAACAGCGTAATGATCAATATTATCTATAAAATTATCTGCTGGGCTATTTAAATTAATATAAGGGTTAAAATCATCGACAGATGCCGTTGCTTCAAATTCAACGGTTGGCCGAATAGTATCAAAAGTCAATTTTATTTCATCATAAAGCCTGTTTCCGGAAAAATCTTCAGCACAAACCGCCAAATAAACATCTCCAGACGCATCTTCATGAACAGCTTCTAGGTTCAATGATATGTATAAATAAGAATTCACCTGCCAATCATCTGATAATTCATAATTTTCTGGCATGTTATCAGGCAAAATATTTTCGTCAGAAAATGAGAAATAATAATGTGCTACACCGGAGAAAGCCAAAGGTCGGTCCCAAGTAACTACAGCCATAGAATTATTATAGTAAATATCCTCATCACTATGAGTGGGAGAATATAACTTCAACCCCTCACTCGGTGTTGAATCAACCCTAAAGACATGAACAGCCGGTTCCAGACTTTCCCGCCCATTATCACCAATGGCCCAGACCTTCAGATAGTAATACTCATTCACCTCATTATCACTCAAATCCTGTATAAACAATTGCTCATCATGAATCAGTCCGGAATCAACCGATGTGGCGGTCTCAACTGAGTAGCCCCTTAACAATTCCCAGCGAAAGCCATTGAGATCGTTAACCGGGACATCTTCCTGAACATTCATTTTAAGATCAAACTCGACATTGTGAAAGGGAACAGAATCCTCAGGAATATCAGCATAGCGGTGTGATGGGCTAATAATCTTCGGCGGTGCCGGAGCATAGGTATTAACCACAATACCGCACTCATAAGGCTCAGAAACATTTCCCGCTATGTCCACGGCATAAAATTGTAGGTACATTTTAAAAATGCTGTTATCGGGGATGTCAATTATATTGGTATCAATCAACAAAGGTTCACCAAGAGAAAAATAATGGAGGTCACTATCCATATTTGTGGTGTAATAAACACTGGAAATTTCTCCAGGTAGACCTAGTCCACTAACTTCATCAGTGGCATCAAGGGTAATTTCCACTACACGATCTTTTAAATAGCGCATAGCTCGGGTTTGAGTACCGGAGGGTGTTGAAAAGGTAAAGGTAAAAGAGCTGTTTATAGTTGAAATGGAGGAACTATAGTCATTGATATCGATTAATTCTCCACTACACCGAGCTTCAAAAGAAGCAATAACAGGCGGTGTTTTATCACCCACATATGTGATTGTGCTTATATCAGATTGATTTCCGGCAATATCGATAGCCCGTACTTTAATAGAATAATCATTTTGAATTTGAAAACCACCTATCGTAGTTCTCAACGTATTAGCATCATTATAGCAGCTTGAACACTCAGAATAATCAACAATGATCCACCCGCTGGTTACTGAGTTTTCTGTAATCTGATATTGGTAATAATCAATCCCGGAAACATCCAGCCCCTGATTTGTATCGTCA
>JAFGWI010000284.1 GCA_016937215.1 Spirochaetales bacterium
CAGAAACTAAAGTATAGTTTTATTTACCGTAGCAATTTCTGCCTGTATAAAGAGCCCGGTAGGTTTTTAACAAGTTGGTCATGGACCTTTCTGGAACCTTTGTTGCCTTTAATCGCGCCTGAATCTCGCTGTCGCTTAATTTCACATTGAGTTTGCGCCGGGGAATATCAATCTCGATGATGTCACCATCCCGGATGGCAGCGATGGCGCCCTGGTTATAGGCTTCGGGCTCAACATGGCCAATACATGGCCCCGAGGTTCCGCCGGAAAAACGGCCGTCGGTGATCAAAGCCACCTTCTTGTATCCAGCGCCTTTAATCGCGTCAGTGGGGGTCAACATTTCTGGCATACCCGGCGCGCCGGCTGGCCCCATGTAACTCAGAACCACCACATCGCCTTCCTGAATATCCCGCCGGGAAATGGCTTCCAAAAGATCATCTTCCGAAGTAAAAACCCTGGCCGGCCCTGAGTGAACCATCATCTCGGCCTCAACAGCGGTCTGCTTGATCACCGAACTGTCGGCAATGTTTCCCTTGAGTACCGCAATACCGCCCTGGGCAAAATAGGCCTTGTCCAAAGGACGGATCACATCGTCGTTTTGAACCTTTCCTTCTGCCGCGATCTCCATAATGGATTTGCCGTTTACCGTTGGGCTGTCCTTGAGCATGGAACTGATGCGGTTCAATACAGCCGGTATTCCGCCAGCCTTGTCCAGATCGTACATTTCATGGTTTCCGGCTGGAACCAGTTTGCAAATATTGGGGGTTTCTTTGGCTATGACATCAAACTCGTCAATGGAAATATCGATTCCCAGTTCTCTGGCCACGGCCGGAATATGCAGTACCGCGTTGGATGAACCGCCCATGGTCATATCAACCCGAATGGCGTTTTCAAAGGCTGCCTTGGTCATGATTGAGGAAGGTTTTACACCATCCTTTGTGAGCTGCACAATACGCTTGCCTGTTTCATAGGCCTGTTTCTTTTTTAATTCCGAAATTGCCAGGGTTGAAGCACAGCCAGTGATGGACATACCCAATGTTTCGGTTGCGCAAGCCATGGTATTGGCCGTGTAAAGACCAACACAGGAACCAGCGCCGCAGGCCAGACATTTGAGCTGGGCATTGGCCTCCTCTTCGGTCATTTTACCGCCCTTGACCTGGCCGACCAGACCAAAGCCCTTGATAGGATGATTAACCGTTCCATCAGCTTCCACATTAGCCTTCATGGGGCCGCCGGTTAACATCATGGCAGGAAAATCCAGGCGCCCTGCTGCCATGAGCATACCGGGAGTAATTTTATCGCAATTGGTCACACCTACCCACCCATCGATGGAATGGGACATGACCATAATTTCGATATTATCAGCGATGTGTTCACGGGATGGTAGAGACAGACGCATTTCCACATACATGGCTACTCCGTCGCACACACCCGGCACTCCCCAGATCAAGGGAATTCCACCGGCATCGCGAACACCACGCATCACTTCCTGAGCCAGGTCGTTTAAATGAATATGACCTGGAATAATATTGTTATAACTATTGGCAATACCAATCAGGGGTTTATCGGATTTCAGATCCTCTTCAGACACACCGGCACTCATCAACAGAGCCCTGTGAGGCAAGGTCTCGATTTGCTTTTTTAATATATCACTTCGCATTATATTCCTCCTCTAATTTTCTAGGCCAAAGACTATCATAAATTTGATTGTGTATCAAGAATGAATTGACTTTTGACTATAAAGTGATAACTAACACCCCGTGAGTCTTTACTCAATCAAAGCTGTCTGAAATCGGGATTAGCGTTTTTCAGTGGTTTCGGTGCTTTCGGTGCTTTCGGTGGATCATTTCTGGGGAAATTGAGGTTGAAACCACCGAAGAGGACGAAGGCACCGAAACAATCTCACAGGGCATTGTTAAAAAAACCAACTTTTCAACTGATATGAAAAAAATCGACCCGGTATCAATTTGAGAAGGAACAACTAAAAAGCTTCTCTGTCTCAAGTAGTATTGCTTTGGTTATTCGCTCAAACACTTGATCTGAGAAGCAATATGCTTATAACCAACTGAAATCCTTCACACCGCTTCACTTTGTTCAGGATGACAGCGAGGGCTTGTTGGATACTAAAACACAGATCACGCGGATGAGATGTTGACTTTCCTGAAGGATTTTTTTAAATGTTACAAAACAGACATACCGGTGATTAAATGCGTTAGGGATTGGAGGGGGGCCGGGTCTTTTTTTCAAAAAAGGCCCGGCCAACAGAAAAGCCGCGACTTTTCAGCGGCTTTTCTGGTCAAAGGCCTTGGCCGGAGCCCCGCAAAGCCCGGCCCCTGGATTCGCTTTTGGAGCGGAGTGGAGAAAGAGAATCCAGGGGAAACGCCCGGAAAACGGATTAAGAAAACAGCATCTTTGAGCAGAATTCTTTTGTGAAAAGGTAGCCATGGCAAAACTTTTTAAGTATAATAGGGAAGTTACTTAAAAAAAAGGGATCTTCATGACAGCGACGATTCAGGAAACGCTGAAAAAATGCTTTGGCTTTAACGAATTCAGACCCAATCAAAAAGAAATCATTGAAAATATACTCTCGGGGCGCGATGTTTTTGTGATCATGCCTACTGGCGGCGGCAAGTCACTGTGCTTTCAGCTGCCAGCCAAGATCATGACAGGGGTGACGGTGGTTATTAGTCCGCTGATTTCCCTGATGAAGGACCAGGTGGAAGCGGCCCTGGAGAACAATATTCAGGCGCGTTTTATTAACAGCAGTCTGGATTTTTCCGCCATTACCGGGATTTATCAACAGATCATGGCTGGCAAGGTGGATCTTTTGTACATTTCGCCTGAGCGCCTGGCCAACGAGAATTTTTACAAGCGCCTTAAGCAGATGCAGATTGCCCTGTTTGCCATTGATGAGGCCCACTGTATTTCCCAGTGGGGTCACGATTTCCGGCCTGATTATTTGCGCCTTTCCTGCCTGAAGGATGATTTTCCCAATGTGCCCCGCGCGGCCTTTACAGCCACGGCCACCCACAAGGTGCAGGAGGATATTTCCAAGCGCCTGGCACTCCGCGACCCTCTGGTGGTAAGGGCTTCCTTTAACCGGCCCAATTTGAGTTATCAAGTGGCGCGCAAGGAAGAGGTTCAGGCCCAGATCTATGATTTTATTACCCAACGCCCAGGCCAGCCAGGTATCATCTACCGCACCACGCGGAAGTCCGTGGCAGATCTGAGCAACTACCTGAACCAGCGTGGCATTTCCTGCCTGCCCTATCATGCCGGTCTTTCGCCTGAAGAACGCGAACAAAACCAGGATGCCTTTAACAAGGACGAGGTTCAGGTGATGGCAGCCACCATTGCCTTTGGCATGGGGATAGACAAGTCCAATGTCCGTTTTGTGGTTCACGGCGATTTGCCCAAAAATATCGAGGGCTATTACCAGGAAACCGGCCGCGCGGGGCGTGACGGTGAAAAGGCCCACTGTTTGCTGTTTTACAGCCCCAAGGACCTGGGTAAAATCAATTTTTTCATCGATCAGATCACCAAGAAAAAAGAGCGGGACATGGCTTATAAAAAATTGTCCCAGATGGTGGAACTGGCCACAAGCCATAGCTGCCGACGGCGGCAATTGCTGGCTTATTTTGGCGAGCATTATGAAAAGGACAATTGTGAAAGCTGCGATATCTGTCAGGGTGATTTCAAGACCCAGGATATAACCCGGGATGCCCAGATCGTGATGTCCGCTATTGTGAGGACCCGGGAGAATTTCGGGGCTAATCACATTATCGACCTGGTTTTCGGAGCCAACACCAAACGCATACGCGAGCTGAACCACCAGGAGATCAAAACCTACGGAAAGGGCAGCGATAAAAGCAAGAGCCACTGGCGTTATATTATCGATGAACTTCTATCCGCCAATGCTCTTGAACAGACCCTGGACCAGTATCCGGTTCTGAAACTGACCCAAAAGGGAAATGATATTTTGTTTAACGGAGTGCTTGTCTCGGCCATGGTCCCGGTTTTTTCAAGGCTCGAGAAAAAAAGCAATATGCCGGGTACAGCTGCTAGTTCGGGTCTGCTGGAACATCTGAAGCAATTCAGAAAGGATTTGGCCAAAGAGCAAAAAGTGCCGCCCTATGTTATTTTTTCAGACAAAAGCCTTAAGGAGATGGCTGAAAAACAGCCAGTGGATAATCAGAGCTTTTTAAGGATTTCCGGGGTTGGGGAAATGAAGCTTCAGAAATATGGTGATCTCTTTATCGAACAAATCAGAATTTTTACAAACACCAGTGGCACGCCCGAGTCTTCACCTATGTGGCAGATGAGCGCTTCAGCCGCGGCATTGAACTCAAAATCGATAGCCAAAAGGCCACCTGGAGCCTCAACCAGGGACAGCATTGATATGATTAAGCAAGGTCTTTCTATTGAGGATATCGCGAAGCAAAGAGAACTCAGCCCTTCAACCATACTGGGCCATCTAGAAAACTGGCTTGCCGAGGGGAATCGCGACCTTTCAATAGACCGCTTTGTCTCACCTGAAAAATTCGATCTCATCAAAGCGAGCTTTGAAAAACTGGACACCTGGAAACTCAGCCCAGTTGTTGAGGATTTGAATAACAGCGTGAGCTATGAGGAAGCAAAGATAGTCCGGGGGTTTTTACAGGGGCAGAAACTGGGCGCCTTGGCTGAATAAAGGCTGATCGATCTTCGATTAATAAATCACTCAATAAACATGGCATCGCCATAGGAAAAAAACCGGTAGCCCTCTTTCACCGCAGTCGCGTAGGTTTTCATCATCAACTCGTAGCCGCCAAAGGCGCTGACCATAACCAGAAGCGATGATTCGGGTGTGTGAAAATTGGTGAACATATGCTTCACGGCCTTGAACTTATATCCTGGCTTGATGTACAAGGAGGTTGACCCTTGTCCGGCAGGAAAGCCTTGGGGTGTCCAGGCAGACTCCAGGGTACGCACAGAGGTTGTACCAACTGCCACAATGGGTTGTTGTTCGCCAATGGCTTGGTTCAGCCGTGAAGCTGTTTTTTCAGAAATCGCGTAATTTTCACTGTGCATGGAGTGGTCGTTTATGGATTCGCTTCTGATCGGCATAAAGGTTCCAATGCCAACATGGAGTGTCACCTTCACCACATCGATGCCGCGCCCCTTGATTTCTCCAAGAATATCATCGGTGAGATGAAGCCCGGCGGTTGGCGCCGCGGCCGACCCTATTGTTTCGGCAAAAACCGTTTGGTAGCGTTCAAAATCGGAATCCTGATCTGGCCGTTTGATATAGGGCGGCAGGGGCATGTGGCCGTGTTTTTCAAACCACGATTCATTCACCGCCCGGTCGAGCCTAATGATACGCTCTTTACCAAGGGCCGCCACAATCTCGGCTTCCAGCAAGCCCGGCAGCTCATAAACATTTCCAGGTATCTGCTTTTTGCTTTTGCTGGTAATCACCCGCCAAAGGGCCTCCCCTTCCTGCTCTAGAAAAAGAAACTCCACCTTGCCGCCGGTTTTTTTGTTTGTGCCATAGAGCCTGGCGGGCCTCACCTTGCTGTTATTAACCACCAATACACTGTTAGCCGGAAGCAGGCCTGGAAAATCCTTCATGGATAGGTGGGCTATTTTTTCGTTTTTGCGGTTGAGATAAAGCAACCGGGAGGTGCCCCGTACTTCGGGCGGTTCCTGGGCTATTTGAGAATCGGGCAGTTCAAAAGAGAAGTCCCTGGTCTTCATGGGGGCCCCCTTTTATGCCTAGATGCTTATAAGCCAAAGATGTTACCATGCGGCCGCGGGGTGTGCGTTTGATAAAGCCCTTTTGAATCAGATAGGGCTCGTATACGTCCTCAAGGGTATCGGCAGCTTCGGAAATGGAAATGGCCAGGGTCTCTGACCCTACGGGCCCGCCATCATAGCGCTGGATGATTACTTCAAGGATTTTCCGGTCAACCCTATCCAGGCCCTCTTTATCGATTTCCAGGGCTTCCAGACCCTGGGCAACAATGGCCTTGGTAATTCTCCCATCACCCCAGACCTGGGCAAAGTCACGCATACGGCGAAGCAGGCGGTTGGCCACGCGAGGCGTTCCTCGCGCGCATTTAGCCAAAATCTCGGCAGCCCCTTTTTCTACAGGAGCTTGGAGTATATCAGCTGAACGATGAATAATTTGCTCGCTTTCCTCAAAGCTATAAAACTCCAGGGTGTTGGTGATACCAAATCGTGAGTAAAGCGGGCTCGAAACCATACCAGCCTTGGTGGTAGCTCCGATGAGGGTAAAGGGCTGAATCGGTATTTTAATGGTTCGGGCACCAGGGCCTTGACCGATGATCACATCAATTTCAAAGTCCTCCATGGCTGTGTAAAGGATTTCTTCAACAGCCGGCCGCAAGCGGTGAATCTCGTCAATGAAAAAAACATTGTTCTGGCCGATGGTAGTCAAAATAGCGGCCAGATCACCCTGCTTTTCCAGGGCCGGGGCGCTGGTAGAGCGGAATTTCACACCAAGCTCATTGGCAATAATGCCACTAAGGGTTGTTTTCCCCAATCCCGGAGGGCCGGAAAAAAAGATATGGTCCAGACTGTCGCCCCGTTTTTTGGAAGCCTGAATAAAGACCGAGAGGTTTTCTTTTAATTTGCTTTGACCAACAAAATCCTTTAAAAACTGTGGCCGAAGATTATTTTCATCACTGTCCTCAGCGCTTATAAAAGCGCCGCTTTGCAGTCTCTGTTCTTGATCCATTTTATGTCCTAGGCTGGATTATTTTTCTGACTCAAAAACAACAAGGCCTTTTGAAGCCATTGTTGCTCTGCCTGCTCTTTGGAAAGCCCTTCGACAATGACTTCCTTTTTAGCCCAGCCAAGGGCTTCCCTTGCTTTTTTGGGATCAAAACCCATGGCTTCAAGGGCATTTAACAGCTCATCAGCTCCCGTGGGTGTGGAATCGTTGAGAACAATTTTACCCTTGAGCTTGAAAATGATTTTTTCAGCTGTTTTTTTGCCTAGCCCTGGAATGTGGGAAAGGGTCACAATATCACCGGCATCCAGGGCCTTGATAAAATCTTCCGGCGCCAGACCGGATAAAATCTTCATAGCCATCGAAGGACCAATTTTCTCGACCGAGCACAAATCAAAAAACAAAGAGCGTTCTTCCTGCGTGAAAAAACCGTAAAGCTTCATTCTGTCTTCACGGTGGTATAAATAAATGAATAACCGAAGAGCTTCGCCGATTTCGGGCAGGGCCTTTATGGTCTGGTCCGAAACACTGATGTCCCATTCGATTCCCTGATTCATGAGATACACAGAGTCAAGGCCTACATATGTCAAATCACCGCTTATACTATTAAACATCTTCTTCCAACTCCTGGCAAATATCACGAAAACGACCGATGTGATGATGACACAGGGCCGTGGCTAAGGCATCAGCCGCGTGATTTGGTTTTGGGATTTTTTCTAAACCCAGTATAACCCGGACCATTTCCTGGACTTGAGTTTTATCAGCCCGGCCCCGGCCAACCACAGCATTCTTGATTTCTATGGGCGAATACTCCCCACAGGGAATATTTCTTTCTCCCAAAGCCAATAATATGACTCCTCTGGCCTGGGCCACAGGAATGGCTGTTTTGATATTTTTGGCAAAAAAAATCGATTCTATTCCTGCCTGAGCTGGCTGGAATTCTGCCACTATCGCTGAAAATTCCCTGTATATAAGAGAAAGCCGGCGAGCCATTGGTTCTCCGGCTTTGGTTGTTATGGTTCCATGAGTAACATAAAAGGAACGCTCATTTTTAATTTCGATGATGCCATAGCCAACCGAAGAAAGACCAGGATCAACGCCTATGATGTAGCTCATTCCTCCATGGAAAAATCGTCGGGAATATCGAGGTTGGAATATACATTTTGAACATCATCATTATCCTCGAGATTCTCGATCAAACGAATGGCTTTAGCGGTTTTCTCATTATCAAGCTTGACCGTAGTGTCGGCAACCATGGAGATTTCAGAAGAATCAGCTTCCATCCCCGCGGCTTCCAAGGCCTTCAAAACCTCTTCAAACATATCAGGTTCGGTTGTGACTTCAATAATGCCGCTCTCTGCAACAACATCCTCAGCTCCGGCTTCAAGAGCCACTTCCATGGCCGCATCCTCGGAGTATTTTTCACCATCCAGAACAATCACACCTTTTCGCTTAAACATATAACTCACGCAGCCGTTTTCACCAAGATTTCCGCCGCCCTTGGATAAAAGATGGCGTACATCGGCAGCTGTTCTGTTTTTATTGTCGGTCAAAACCGAAATCATAATAGCCACTCCGCCGGGTCCATAGCCCTCGTAGCTCATTTCTGTATATTCTACACCTTCGAGTTCACCAGTACCTTTTTTAATAGCACGATCAATATTATCCTTAGGCATATTGACGCCTTTAGCCTTTAACAGAATGGTTCGAAGTCGCGGATTCGCGTCAGGATCCCCGCCGCCTATTCGGGCTGCAACGATGATTTCCTTGATTAATTTTGTGAAGAGCTTTCCCCGCTTGGCGTCTATAGCGCCTTTCTTATGCTTTATGGAATGCCATTTACTATGACCAGACATTAATTTCTCCTTGTATGTATAATTGACACGAAAGATTAGCATAATTACAAGAGGCAAGTCAAGCTTGGCTCAGGGTCGGTAGTAACTAATTTGCCCTAAAAACCCTTTATCCACGCCCGAATTCAAGTCTAAAAAGCAACACTTTTGAGGGTAAGAACCGCCCCGGAAGGTACCCCCTGGGGCACAAAAATATTGAAAAGCTGGCCTTCCTTTGATATCCTATATTTAACCAAAAAAACTTAAGATAAAGAGCCGCTTGAATGAATTCAACTAATGCCATTAATAATAAAGCTAATAGCAAAAAACTAATCCACTTTAAATCGACTGGTTGCTTCAATAATGTCAGTGATAATATCCTGGTTTTTCTTGGCCAGATGATTGGTATCGTCGATGCGTTTTTTTATCAGATTTATTTGCGAGACCATGGATTCAAGTGTTTTGGTAATTTCAAGATTAGATTCATTCAAATTCATAGATTTTTTCAAGCTTTGCGCGCTGGCTGCCTGGATATTTGTCATATTGGTTTTAACATTACTTGTTATTAATTGAATATTAGTCAGAGCTTCAAGTACCTGCTGGCCACCTGAATTCTGTTCAATCATAGAATTTTTAACCTGAGAGCTGAGTTCATTTACATTATTAACCAAACTACGAATTTCCGTGAAGGCTTTTGAATTAGTATCCGCAACTTCAACCACCTTCATGATTATTTCCACCAGTTCGCTAAGTTCGGATTCAATTTCCCTGGACTCATTGGTGGTATTTTCCGACAAACTGCGGATTTCTTCAGCCACCACTGAAAAACCCTTCCCTGCTTCACCGGCATGAGCTGCTTCAATGGCCGCGTTCATGGCGAGCAAATTAGTGTTTTCAGCAATGCTTTTAATAACATCATTGGCTTCTAACAAAGAACTCTGCATCTCAGCAATCAGATTGATTTTTTCTTTCATTTCATCCAGTTTTTCCCGTCCCACATCAGAAGCAGTTAAAAGGGAAGCCGCCATATCAGATGAATTCTCGCTTAACTGTGAAACTGACTGAATAGTAGAAATCATCTGCTCAATTGATGCCGAAGACTGAATCACACTGGAAGCCTGATCTTCAATGGAGGTATTTAAAAACTCGATATTTTTGTTTATTTGTTCAAAGGTTTTGGATACTTCATTGATAATAGTCGTATGGTTCCCCTTTATTTTTGCGTTTAATTCAGTAATTTCAGGGATCAAATAAACCATGGAGGTCAATACGATTTTAAAATCATTTTGTAAAAAATTAAAATTGGATGACAAATCTTCTTCAATTTTTTTTATGCGGGAAATGATGTGAACAAGCTGATTGATGAATTGATTAACACTCCGTGAGACCATAGCAATTTCATCATTTTTCGTGATTTCCAACTGTCTGGTGAGGTCCCAGCTTTGATCATTAACAAAATGATCAATAAAAGATACCAATTTCTTTAAAGGTCTAAAATCCAAGGATAAAGTAATATAGGAAAAAACAACAGAAAATAAAATACCTATTGCTGCTAACAATATCATCATCATGCGGAAAGCGTCCAGATCCTTGGTTATCATTTCATAATCAATAATAAAAAAAGTAATCCAGCGCCAAAGGGGGTGATAGGACAAAAAAATAATTTTCTTGCCATCTTGATGGTCGTGATAAATATAATCCGCTTTTAATTTGGCATAATCTATATCAACCAGTTTTGAAACCAAGCCAGAATAATCTTTTAACCTGTTGTTTTGGTAATCAAGCTTGATATTTTTGAGAATATCAATAATAAAAGGCTTGAAATCAGCATCATCATACTTTTTCCGTATCCAGTCTATCACCTTCTCTGCTTGTATAAGTTCATTAACAGATGCCTGGCTAATACCATCAACTTCAGCCTGATTATCATCCATATTCATATATGAAAAATCATGCTTAATCACTCTTATGCGTTCCCTGAAATCTTCAAAGGTTCGGGATATCATCGCATTTTCAAACACAAAATATGCCGTAACAGTAATAATGGAAATGATGATTATTTTGAAAATAATTTCACGTACTACAATCTTTCTTTTAAAGGAGCCGGCCACATTAATCCTTTCGTATTTGTTTAGCAGATTTCCTTGGGCGTAACCAGCCGCCCCGGGGAACGGCAGGCCGGGCTATTCGACCTCTGGTCATAAATACTAGGCATTTATGGCTCATTGGCATTCACTTTACACGTGAATGCTCATTGGCATTCACTTTATGCTTGCGACCTTGCCGGAAATTATCCGGCAGAAAACTCTTGGCTATGCCAATTCTGAAAAATGGCTACAACCTGCCTTCTATCGATAACCCATCGAAAACAATAGCCCCTGTTTAGCTAAACAAATATTTCCATTCTAATCTAATCATAAGAGAAAAAATTAAAAAATGCAAATTAGCTTGTAATAATTTTAATTCCACTTTCCGCACAAAAAATAAATTTCGGATTTGTTTAGCTGGTTGTTACCTTGGGCGTTTCCTGCTTTCATTTCAATACAGCAGGCCAGGCTTTCCATAACTCCGCTTCGCTTCGAAATCCTTGGGATGCATATGCGAGCAATAAATGCGTAGCATTTATGAC
>JAFGWI010000285.1 GCA_016937215.1 Spirochaetales bacterium
GGGTGGTTTGCCAAGCCCAGGTAATTATTCCCTGCAAAATAGGAGTATTGGGTATTATCTAATTTAATATAGTTATCGATTCCGCTTTTTATTGTTATCATATATTATATTGATTTGATTTTCCCTATTTTCAGGATGACTATTATTTCCCTTATAATTTTTCACCTGTCACCCGGTCAAACATATCCGGTGTCGGATTTATCGGGATTGTATCATCAAACTCAATAATCCAATCATCAAGTAGCTTGCTCATTTTTTTAAGGTCATCGTTGTAGTTTGGATCTTTAGCCAGGTTATTGAGCTGGTACGGATCGTTTATTACATTGTATAATTCTTCAGACATCCTTGGTGTTATAAAACAGTCAAGTTGGAATTCATTTAATTTTCCTGCCCTGAACATACCAATCATTTCCTGATATGTTATACTGCTGACTGCATCAGCAGGTGGTGAAGCATTTAGTTCAGTAAAAGCATTCCTGATGTACAGAAAATTACGGCTGCAGATTGCACGTTCATGAGCCTGATAGTCGTGCCAGTTGTGTTCACTTGCAATATAATCTCTGGTTTCAGCCGAATGGTCTTCCAAAACCGGCACAAATGAAACCCCTTGATACCTTCCTGATATTCCGGCATCTGCAAGTTCACATAAAGTCGGCGCTATATCTATTGAACTCACCAAAGCATCTGTCCTCCCTTTTTTTACCTTTGCCGGCCACCGGACTATGAATGGTGTTTTTATCCCACTCCCGTACATGCGGGGTTTGCATCTCGGGAAAGGGCGTCCGTTATCAGTCATATATATTACGAGTGTATTTTCATCCACTCCCTGGCTTTTTAAAACCTGCATTACTTTTCCTATGTAATTGTCAAGCCGCGATATCTCGTCATAATAGAGCGCAAGGTCTTTTCTGGTTGAATCGTTGTCAGGCAGGTACGGCGGCACGGTAACATCTGCCGGAACGTGTGGCTCAGGGATAGTGTTTTGCTCGTATGGACGATGGGGGTCGAAAGCAGCAAACCACATAAAAAATGGTTTACCTTTCGGGCGTTTTTCCAAAGCTTCAACCCAGTACTCGCAACCGCTTGGATGCCCACCATAGATAGTATCAAATTCAGGACGTGGATTGCCAATGTGATATTTCCCTGCAGCAACGGTATAGTAACCTACTTTTTGTAACTCTCCGGCAAACAAAAGCTGGTTTGCTGGCAGTGGCATGTGAAGTTCAGGAGCACCCGTAATATGGGGATAACGGCCGGTTAAAATACTGCACCGGCTTGGGCTACACGAACTGGTGGTTAAAAAAGCATTATTGAAAACCAGCCCATCATCCGCTAGTTTGTTGATATTGGGTGTTTTAATCCCCTTATTTCCATACGGGGCACAGTCATCCCATGCAGCATCGTCGGCAATGAATACGATAAAATTAGGCTTCCCCCTTTCTCCCAAAATTTTTTTACGATTACTGCATGAAGTAAAAATCAAAACCAGGAGGCACCATAATATTACTTGTTTCATCTTCATATTGTAGATTTCACTTTTTTAGGATATTTTCTTCAGCCCCTATAAGTTATTTAGTTTATTTATAAAATTTGTATTCGATAGAATTCCCTATTAATTTTAATTATTATTGTTTGTGTATTTGATTCCACTCCGAAAAGTGTTTATATTTTTAATTAATTAATAATCAGTTATTTAATTGTGTGTTTCAATTGTTTTATGTATCTTGCTTTCATAATAAAAAGTGCAACAAATGTTTAAAAAATCGTTGGAATCAAGTCCACTTAACATTTTCACATCGCCCAAATCTTTGTTTTCCGGCAATTCGCTAAAAATGTACGAAGATGAGCAGGCTTGGCACAACCAGTTTCGTAAGCAGGTCACCATGCGCATTGATGAAAATATTTTTCGGCCTTTATATTGTCAGGACAACGGGACACCTAATGCGTCTGTTCGTGTACTGGTTGCAATGATGGTATTAAAAGAGGCCGAAGGCTTAAGCGACCAAAAAATATTTGAGAACTGCCATTTTAATCTATTGGTTCGCAGCGCCATAGGCTTACCTAATGCTGACGATCCAGTCCCCACCGAATCAACCTATTATTTATTCCGCAAACGCATTCAGGAATATGCAAAGAAAGAAAACGAAAACCTCTTCGAAACTGCTTTTGCACAAATCACCAAAGACCAATGTGGCGAATTTGAAGTTAGTGGAAAGCGTATCCGTATGGACAGCAAATTGTTGGGCAGCAATATTGCCTGGCTTAGCCGTTACGAACTGATACACGAAACACTGCGTTTATTTTATGACCAAGTGAAGCAGTCTGGGCAACTCAACAAAGCAACCGAAGACCGGTTAGACGAACTGCTCCAATTGGAAGGCAACAAAGTTGTTTACATTTGTTCCAGCGAAGAGGTCAAAAGCCGTTTGCAGGAACTCGGTGAATTGATATACAAGATATTGCCACTTTTTTCATCCTCAACAAGTGCTTATTATCAAATTCTCCAACGGGTTTTCAATGAGCAGTACAGGGTCGATGAAAAGAAAGTGGTCGTTGCCCGTGAAAAAGAAGAGATATCGGCCAAATCGGTACAGTCACCGTATGATACAGACTGTCACTACCGGAATAAGGATGACCAAAAGGTGAAAGGTTACAGCATCAACATAACCGAGAGTTGTGACGATGACAAGCCACTCAACCTGATCGGCCATGTCGATGTGAGAAAAGCAAGCGCTTCTGACACCTGTTTTCTTCAGCACGACATCGAAAAAGCACAGGAAGTATTCCCTGATAAAATACAAGCCGCACACGCTGACGGGGCATATCACAGTCCTGATAACCAGCAATATTGCAAGGACAACGAGATTGATCTGTACCTTCACGCCATACAAGGAGCGAAAAGCAGGTACCAGTTCAACTTCTCCGAAAATGGGGAACTCTCTGTTTTTGATACAATTGCCAACCTGGTTGTTGATTCAAAAATGATTATCAGCAAAGACGGCACCGTTAAATGGCGAATCAAAACAGAAAACGCTTACCGGTACTTTACCCAAAAAGATATTGATGGTTACCTGATCCGAAAACAAATAGCAGAAACTCCTATTGAAACTTTACAGTTCCGCAACAATGTTGAAGCCACCATTTTTCAGTTAAGCTATCATTATCCAAACGCAAAAAGCAGGTACCGGGGTGAAATTAAGCACCAAATGTGGGCCAATATCCGCTGTTTGTGGGTGAACTTTGTCCGGATACTGAAATACATAAAACAATTATGTCAAAGAACTTCGTTTTTTGCAAAATATGCGATCAGATCAATAATTTCCGAACTCTATTTTGCAATCAACTCAATTTTAACAGCAATTTTGCCAAACAACCTGTCAAGTTTCGAAAATACCCGATTCTACATCGCTTGAGAAAAATAGGGTTATCGGACTGGACTCA
>JAFGWI010000027.1 GCA_016937215.1 Spirochaetales bacterium
GAAGAGCATGAAATTATTGTTAGGAGTTTAGGTGATGAAGTTGAAAAAATGTATTTTTTATGAATTTATGGTGCGGAAAGTGGGTTCTATCATTAGCTGTAATTTGAATGAAAATAAAGTCGAAACAAGCAATGAACCGAAAGCGACAGAAGAAAACTTTATAGATTCTATTGATGTAAATCATGAATATAATAACGTGGAGCAACATGAAGTTTATCAATCCTGACCAAAAAATTATAACCCTGTTTATTCTTTTTCGGAACCTCCTTGAATCATTTTTATAAAATCAATCTTGCGGTTCACGCCACATTTGGTATAAATATTATTGACATGCTTTTTTATGCTGCTTTCAGCTAAAGCCAGTTCAAATGCCATTTCCTTGTTCTGCTTCCCTTTCATGAGCAATTTAGCCACATCACATTCACGCAAAGTCAAACCCAATTCCAGAAAACGATTTTTATGAGAAAATTGATTGTTGCCGCTTACATATTCGGATAAACGATTCATGAAATTCTTCTTGTTTTCATCAGATAATATATCATTATGATTCAGAACAGCTGCTATTTTTGCTTTTAATTCAAGAATATCAAAGGGTTTCTGAATATAATCAATCGCTCCCTTTTCCAGCCCCTGCAATTTTTCACCAATAGCGGTTTTGGCAGTTAAAAAAATAAAGGGAATACTTCTGAGCTCAGATGAATTTTGAATATTTTTTAAAAATTCATAGCCATCCATCACATCCATCATGATATCGGATATGATTAAATCAGGCAGCTTTTCAAAGCCTTCGAATTTGCAAAGAGCATCCTGACCATTTCTTCCATAGAAAATATTATAATCCGAAGATAAAGAATGACAAAGAAAAGAAAGCATATCTTCGTTATCTTCAACTATGAGCAAATTCTTTTTTTCTGGATCATATTCAATTTCAACTATCGCGTTAACCTCATTTATTACTTTTGAATTAAAAACAATGGATTCCGTGCCAAATAAATCACGGTTCAACTGATTTTCTTCTATAGGCCCTGCATAAAGGGGTAATTGAATGGTAAATAAAGTACCCTTTTCAAAACTACTCTGCACTTTTACAGATCCGCCTGTTTGATCTATCACCATTTTGACAATAGCCAATCCCATACCCATGCCTTGCTGGTTTGATTTCTTCTGACCAATCTGATAAAAAGGTTTAAAAATATTGTTCCATTCACTTTCAGGAATCAAGGCTCCATGATTGCCAACCGCAAAAAGACAATCCTTGTTACTCTTTCTCAATGTTATACGAATAGCCTTGCCAGGAGATGTGTATTTCACCGCGTTTTCAATCAGATTATTAACAATCCTTGATAAAGCTGATGGGTCGATTTTAACATATATGAAATCATCAATTTCAACTTCCGGAAATAGACCCGCATTTTCCATGGTTGGTCTGAATAGTTTTATTGCACTATTCAAAAGAGCTGAAAAATCGCTAATTTGATCATGGTTATAGAATGTTTTGCCCATAATCATTTTTTCCATATCAAGAAAATTAGTCATGTCATTTTTAAGGCGAAGAACATTTTTTCTGAGAACATCTAACTCAATAGAGGATCCCTTTTTCCTAATATATTCTTCAAGATAGTTATAAATTAAAGTAACAGGGGTTTTGGTTTCATGAGAGAAGTTGATAAAAAAATTCGTTCGTTCCTGATTAATTTTAATCAACTCATCCTTTTGTGCTTCGATTTGCCGAGTTTGCAGCAAAACCTCCTGTTGAAGATGATTGGAGAGGTGATAAGCTGTATCATATGCTTTTCGGAATCGGCGGCCAAGCATATAAGATTGCAGAAACAAAAAAACAATAAGCGCATATTGAATAATACCAAAATTATATTCCACAAGAAATGCCGCGATCAGATCATTCAAAGCAGCCAAAAAAATAATTAAAAACCCAATTGAAACGAATCGCGCCCAATCCCTTTTTTCATGCACGGCCCCCATAAGTGATATCAATGCTGAAACTCCACCTATCATAACACTCATAGGGAAAATGATAAGTTGAGATGTAAAAACTGAAGGAGGAAATAGTAATAATACAGAGAGAGAAACCAGAGATATCTTCAATACATGAAAATATTTATTTTTGAATTCACGAGGAAATAATTCTGTTAAATATAAAATCAAAAACAAAGTAGACAAATTGATACTTAAATAAAGTGCTCGAAAATAGAATGGGCTTATATTTAAAGGCGAGAACAATTCCAAGGCGTAATAATGATGCATAAAAAAGCGCAAAAAAATCATCAGGCAAAAACCCGCGAAAAAAAGACTCGTTTTATCACTCCTGCGCATTATCCATAGAATGATATGAAAAATCACCATAATAAAAATAATACCAAGAGTAAAAGCAGTATATGCCGTATCCTTTTTTAATTCAGATGCAATAAGTTCTACATTTCCAATCCAGGGAGAAATATTAAGACCGCCATTGATATCATCAAAGTTACTGGCAAATATCGCGACTGTGAATTCATGCGTGTCGGGCAGTGAAATTAATAATGTTCCTACTCCTGCCACAGAAAACTCTGATTGAGGAGCAGGTATACCGATCATACCTTGCTTATTACCATTTACATATAAGGTCATGGCCGTATTGTAACTCATTAGATATAATGCAGGATTCTTGATTCCAACATTCCGTAAGGTCAGATAATACCATCCATATCCATGCCCCAGCGAATTACCTTTGATTGAGTCTTTCCAGGAGCCGGGAACAAATAAATATTCGCCATGTTGCACGTTCTCTTCCAAATTTGAAAAAGAAGATTCCTCTATTCCCCAGTAAAATTTCCATTTGCCCCGTAAATCCAGGATCGAAGTATCATCAATAGTTTGGTTTTTGAAATCAAGAATACCATCTTCAATGAAGGGAACATCAATTGCAGTGGAACAATTCGCGATGAGGACAATAAATAAAATGCCAATGAAAATATAAATAAATCGAAATTGCTTATGAAAAATTGATATTCGCTTTACTGTCATTTCAACTGCTTTTATTTCCTTTTTTATCTATTCTTTTCATTGCTGAATTATTGAAAGCTCCTATAAAAATGCCATGGTAAATGAAAAATCCCTCAGTAAACTTCTTTTGCGGTTAAAAACAAACATTAGCTATAATTATCGATTGAAGCTCTGCGCCTCTTGTATTAAAGAGAGATATCAATAAAAGCTGCGGTGTGTAAAAAAACCAATTCTCAGATATTGTTTTGTTAGCTGACAAAATTAACCTTAACAAGCAAAATTATAGTATTTACATTATCAAAAAAAAGGCTTTTAGTACAGTGGCTCAAGTATTTTTATACCGACTACTCGAATAAAACGCGAAAAAGCACAAAAAGTATAAAAGACAATTATTGAATATAGGTTCCGGGAGCACTTAGCTAACGACACAGATATGAGTGATAATAATGGCTTTAAAAGCGCGCAAAAAATTGATGAAAACAAAGGCCAAAATGATGATAAACCATACTCATGGGGCTCCCAGTGATGTGGAGGGATGCTTTCCTTTTTCACTTCAACATCAGTTGATGATTAGTATGTCGCTATAGTCCTTTACTTGCGTTTAATATGCAAAAAAAGCCTTAAAAGTAAATATATTTACTTGACAAATCTCGGTTCAGGAATTAACTTTGTCATAGAAAGTTACTTTGTAATGCAAAGTAACTTTCCAGTAAAAAGCAGGAGAATCGATATGAAAACTAACAAGGCCGATTTAGCACGCTACCTTAAGGACATTTCTACCATTAAACGAACAATTGACGAAATTGAAGAAAAACCCTATGTGGAAATCTGGGCCTTTTTTGCCTGGGGAGGCGTTGTTCTGGCAGCTACTCTGTCTAATTGGATCTTATGGACACCCTTAAAACTAACACGAGACATGTCCTTTTTCGGGATATGGATTCCGGCCATGGTACTAATGTGCCTCATTGAAATGATTTCCGGTATTCGGGTAATGAACCGCAATGCCATGGTAGTGATGACAAAATATCTTTTTAAATTCATGATTGCAGCTGCCAGCATCATGGGTGTTGGAATGGTACTGTTTTACTATCTCCTTGATACGAATGTGCCTCTTCCTGGCATCGTTCTTCTTGTATCATCGGTTTATTATTCCTTATTCAGCATGTATTCCTTTTTTTACGCAGCGATTCATGGGGCAGTAATATTTATTCTTGGTTTGATTTTTTGTTTTTTGAATCTGCAAGGAATCGGTTTTATGGTAACAGCCGGTTTTGTTAATGCATTGGCCTTTACTTCAATAGGGTGTATTGAGCTTTTCAGGAGTAAATCTGCAAGATGAGCGAATACTATACCCAATTCGATAATATATTCTTTGAAAAAACCAGGCTTTCCATGATGACCATTTTATTCAAGGAAGAAAAATGTTCTTTCAATCGTCTTAAGGACTTAATGCGACTAACAGATGGCGCGCTTTATACCCATCTCGAAAAATTGATAAAGGAAGATTATCTTGAAAAAAAGAAGGAACTGGTAGGCACCCAGGTCCAGACAATTTATTTTCTTACCAACAAGGGAAAAGAGGTTTTTAAAAAATACATCCAGTTTTTGGAAGAAATGATATTACAAAACAAATCAGGAGGAAATGAATGAAAAGATACTTATTCATGATTGTTATGTTTTCAGCTTTGTTATGCTTTGCCCAGGACAACCAAAGTTCTGACTTACTCAATGCCTTTGAAGAGGCCATGTATCCCGATAATTTTTTTCAAAAAGTTATCATAGAAACCTGGGAAAAAAACACATTACGACAGGAATTGGAGATTGATAGTTATTATAAAAATGGAATGGGAACACTCATGACCATTGAAAGTGATGGTCGGTCAAAGGGGATACGCTTTTTGGAAAAAGATGATAATCTCTGGATGTACAACCCGAAGACAGCCACCCGAAAACCGGTTCGTCTATCGCCGCGCGACTCTTTTCAAGGCAGTTTGTTTTCCAATAATGATATTGGAGATTCACGCTATTCAGATGATTATGAAAGCAAATTAGTGGGACATGGGAATATAAATCATCCGGATCTGGGAACCATCGATTGCTATGAGATTGAAGCCAAAGCCAAATCAAAAGATTCAACCTATGACACCATCAAATTATGGGGCCAGACAGGAACCAATCTCCCGATTCGTATTCAGTATTTTACAAAAAGCGGCCTGCTCTTTAAAGAACTCGAATTTTTTGAGTTTAAAACACTTGCCGGCAGAAAAAGAGCATCACGCTTGGTGATGAATTCAAAGGAAACCGAAGGCAGCCGATCGGTGGTTAAAATACTCGAAATGGAGGAAAAAAATGATATCCCCGACAGTTATTTCACAGAAGCTTACCTTAAAAAATAGGAAAATTTTTGTTTGTCTGTTCATAACCATGTCTGTCATCATTCACAGTACCGAATTTTCCATGACCGGCACATTGGGGCCTTCACTTTCAATGCAGTTTGACGAGAACCAAAACAACAAAGCGGAAATGGTTTTTGCCGCTGATTTTTCGGGAAGCCTTGTGAGCAGCCGGAATGATTTTATCTGCTCAGCCCATCTGGAATGGAACCATGAAAACGATTTTGTATGGGAACTCTGGGAAGCCGCCCTTACATACCGACCAATCGATAATTTAAGTTTTCAAATTGGAAAAATCATTTTCCCCTGGGGAATCGGCTACAGCCATTCGGTAGGTGATGTGATTAACCATAAAATCGGTGAACAAACCGAAGGGTTCTGGGGAGCGCTTTCAAGCTTTTACTTCACCTATGACATCGCCCTTAGTTATTTGCTTTCGGTTGATGATTTTGCCGAAAATCCTGAGCTGGCCGATTTTTTTCCTAACGCGCTTCAGGGGCTCTATTTATCTGCTGTTATCGGACCTGTTCAGGCCCAGCTATCCATAAGCCATAAGGACAAAAGGCATCTGCGGCCATCAGCCGGCTTTTCTATCGATGTTTATGACAGCATCTTTTTTTCCGAAGTAGCCTGGGAATATGAAAATCCGGCAAGTTATTACGACCAGGGCTGGCAGGATTCGGAGACCAAGGGGAATTGGTTGTTCACCGGTGGCTGCTTTAAAAGCATCAGCTTTTATCCGATTGAGTTTACCCTGCTGCTTGAATATCTCTATTATTCAGGCGGATATTCCAAAAATCAATGGGAAGACTATCTTGATCAACTGATATTTGATCCAATAACAACAGCCTTGGTTGTCTTGCCTGAACCATTGATGAGGCATTCCATCGACTTGAGCCTGTTATTTTCCTATGACAAGATTATGGACACAAGCATTGCCATTCGCTTTTTACCCGAAGATGAAAGCTTTTTACTTTCCGGAGGAATCAATGCCTACCTCAGTGATGATCTTGATTTATCGTTCATAGCCTCGTGGCTATCCGGCAGTGATAAAAGCATATATGGCAGCCAAAAACAAAAAAAGCTCGGCTTGGCGCTGAAATACTATTTTTAGGAGAGTTACAAATATGGACGAAATTATCAGGTTTAAAAATATTTCAAAGGATTATCATCTTGGCAAATCGGTTATTCACGCGCTGAAAGATATTGATTTTGCCATTCCCCAAGGCTCTTTTTTGTCGATTGTGGGGCCCTCGGGCTGCGGGAAAACAACCATGCTCAATTTACTGGGCCTGATTGACAAGCCTAGCCAGGGCGAAATTTATTTCAAAGGGCGAGAGATTTCCAATTTGAGTGACAATCAACAATCTGAATTGCGCCTCGCTTCTTTTGGATTTATATTTCAGTCCTTTAATTTGATTCCCGTGTTGAATATTGTTGACAACATCGAGTTTCCCCTGATTCTTGCCAAAACCAGTAAGGCTGAACGGAAAAAACGTGTTATGCGTCTGGTGGATATTGTCGGCCTTCGCGATTTTATCGATCACAAACCCGACGAACTGTCGGGAGGACAACGGCAAAGAGTGGCTATTGCCAGAGCCTTGGTCAACGAACCCTCACTTGTAATTGCTGATGAACCTACGGCCAATCTGGACAGTATAACCGGGGAAAGCATACTCGAGGTTATGGAACAGCTTAATAAGGAAGAAAAGGTCACCATTATTTTCTCAACGCACAATCTACAGGTGATGAAATACGCCAAGGAAATAATTCATTTAAAAGACGGTGTGATTGAAAGCCGCAAAAAAGTGAGCGCCCCATGATGTTTATAAAAATTTCACTTTTTAATATTTGGAAATACAGAAAACGAACCCTTCTTGTGGTTTTTATCATTTTGGTATCAGTGTTTTTCATGTGTCTTTTCTCGGGAATGTTTGATGGAATGGCCAAGGGGTTTTACGACAACATGCTGCTCGAATCTGGTCATATTCAGATTCATCAAAAGGGCTACAAGGATTCGGTTGATTCCTTATCGCTTGATTTTTTAATGGACAATGTTGACACCATGATTAACGACACCTCGCAGATTTCTGGCATTATTCATGTGGAAAAAACCATTAATTTCGGGGCCATACTGCTAAAAGACGACAAAAATCTGACTATCAGCGGTCATGGCATTCATCAGGACACCCCCTTTTATGATAACGCCAAAAAAAATATTATTGAAGGCGATTTTATAGAAAACAATCAGACTATTGTTGTTTCAAGCGAAGTGTGCGATTTGCTTGACGCGAAATTGGGTGATTATATTTTTGTAATGGTCCAGGATAAAAACCACAGCGCATGGTTTCAGGATTATAAAATAGGCGGTATATTCAAAAGCCAATCATCCCAATTTGATACCTGGAATTTTTTCATAAGTCACCAAGCTGCCGAAGAACTGCTTGACGCTTCCGGCTACACTTCGGAAATCAAAATCCTTATGAAGGATATAAAGGAGGCGATAGCCATTGCCAAAGAACTCCAGATAAAGCTTGGGCCCATGTTTGAGGTTGAGGACTGGAAACAAATCCATGGGTCATTGGTAATTTTCATCAAACTCTTTGATTTGTATGTCATCTTCTTCAACCTGCTGGTGATTATCGTCTCGGCCAGTGTTATCACCAATGCCATTTTGATGATCCAATTTGACAAGGTCCGGGAATTCGGGACTCTTCGCGCTATTGGCCTGAAAAAACGGCAATTGTTTGGTCTGGTGGTAACAGAAGGGATTATCGAAGGCCTGGTCGGCGCGTCATTGGGTGTTATGCTGGCAGTTCCGCTTATTCTTTATTTTCAGACTAATGGCTTAAATATTGGCGAAATGATGGAAAGCTTTGGTTTGGGGTCAAGTCTGAATTTTTCCCTTGAATGGGATTCCATGATGGTAAATTTTATATCGGGAATTCTGGTTGCCTTCGGAGGTTCGCTTTACGCCGCCAGAGTGAGCTCGAAGCGGTCCATTATCAATTCGCTTCACTTTGTTTAGGAGATCACCATGGAATTATTTATTATTGGTTTAAAGAATTTAATCAGAAACAAACGCAGGACCATACTTAATTGTTCAGCCATATCAATCGGTATGATGGTCCTGATTATCATAATTGGCTGGGTAAGAGGTTATTTCATCGGTTTTTATCAATCCATAATCAATTTTGACACAGGCCATTTACAGATTTTGCAAAAAGGATATATGGATGAAGAAAGGCGAATGCCCCTTGATATCAGCCTGATTCAAAGCGATGCTGTGAAAGCAGAATTATTAAAACAGCCATGGGTAGAGACAGCTGCCGAGAGAATTGATTTTTACCTGAACCTGAGTAAAGGCTGGGACCAGGCGTCTTTGTTGTGCAAAGCGATCGAACCTGAAGCTGAAGGAAAACTGACAGTAATTAAAAAACAGATTATCCAGGGTGATTACCTGGATAAAGGGCCCGGCATCCTTATCAGCAAAACCCTGGCTGAAAAATGGGACATTAAGCCAGGCGACAGCCTCCGTGTCAGCGCTCAGGATAAGTATCAAACACCGAATATACTCGATGTGGTTTGCCGGGGCATTTTTTACTATGGCTACCCAGTTCTTGACAAGGCCCTGGTATTCATGGATTTAACCACAGCGCGAGAACTCCTTTCTATGGGCGATTCCGCCACTCGTATTGTTGTGCGATTAAAACCGGGGTATTCGGTTGAAAGGAGCCTTGAATTAACCCAAAAATGGCTTGGCCCTGAAAAAGAAGCCTTTCACTGGCAACGTTTCGCCCAATCGGTGGTTTCCGCGGTAAAGGCGGATAGTGAAACCGGTTATTTTATGGTTGCCTTGATTTATCTGTTCACCATTCTGGGAATTATTAATTCCATGTCCATGTCGATTAATGAACGCACCCGGGAGATAGGCACACTTCGCGCCATTGGCATGAAAGGGCGCACTATTGTTTCCATGTTTTTATATGAAGCTATTGGTATGGCTCTGATTTCTATTGTTTTTGCTTTTCTCTTTGTCTCGCCTTTGGCTGCTTATCTTCAGACAGTTGGTTTTGATATGTCACAATTTATTCCAGAAAATTTGCCCATTCCCTTTGGCCAGCGATTTACAGCCCATTTCATATGGTATGATTTCGCGGGAGCGGCCTTGTCAGCTGTGATTATTTCGCTGATCGGAAGCGCGATTCCCGCCCGCCGGATCTCGAAGATCACGATTTCACGGGCCATGGGTTCTTCCCACATTTAGTTATTGCCACCTGGCGTTGATCCGCGTTAGGGATTGGAGCCATGAGGAGCTTTTTTTCAAAAAAGCGACGAAAACCCGATTTTCACGATTAACGTGAAAACCGGGGTCGAAGCCGAAAGGCATAGTGGCGCAAAGCCCGGCCCCGCCACGGGTCCTGAAGTGAAACGGAAGGGGCCGTGGCGGGGAAACGCCCGACTCTCTTCCCTTCAAATACATTCCTTTCAGAATCCACCTCCACTTGACAGTCCAGATCGCCTTATCTATAGTGATTCCAAGACCAAGCCTCGGGGACTTCCCTGTCCGGTTGAACCTGACAGAGGCACGGGCTGTTGATTTTTTTGGAGATTGGGGATCATATGAAGGCATACCGACCATTAGAATATCATTTGTATTTGCAGCCAGATTTAAAGAATTTTGATTTTCAGGGACAGTGTCTTATAAAGATGGAACTGTTGGAGCCACAGAAAAGCATTGAACTGGATGCTCTGGAACTGGAAATACATGAGGTAAAGGTAAATGACGAAGCTTGTTCTTTTCAGTTACTAGCTGAAAAGGAAAAACTGGTGTTAAAGGCCCCCGAAAAATGGCCTGCCGGGGTTCTTGAGCTTGATATCAGTTACACGGGAGAAATCAACAACAAAATGGCTGGTTTTTACCGCAGTTTTTACAAGAAAAAAAATGAAGACATGGCCATCGCGGTGACCCAGTTTGAGGAATCCGACGCGCGGCGTGCTTTTCCCTGTTTCGACCATCCTGGTTACAAGGCGGTTTTTTTCATTACCATGGTTGTTCCCCAGGGGCTTAAGGTTTTTTCCAATGAAGACATTGACGAGGAAATTGATCTTGGAAAGGGGCTTCGGGAAGTCTCTTTCAAAGCAACTCCCTTGATGTCCACTTACCTTGTTTTTTTCGGAATAGGCGATTTTCAGATCCGGGTGGACCTTGAAGACAGGCGTGTCCGGGCCGTCGCCCTTGAGGAGCGCATCAATTTCACCGACTTTTGCCTTGATTTCGGCCGCAAGAGCCTTCAATTTCTGGAAAAATACTATGGCGTGGATTATCCCCTTTCTAAAATGGACCTCCTGGCCGTACCGGATTTTGCCTTTGGGGCCATGGAAAACTGGGGCGCCATCACCTTTCGCGAAAACCTCATGCTCTATTATCCTGGTGTAACTTCCAAGGCCGGTTTATACCGTATTGCCGAAGTGGTTGCCCACGAGATCGTGCATCAATGGTTCGGCAACCTGGTGACTCCTTCAGACTGGAAATATCTCTGGCTGAATGAAAGCTTTGCCACTTTTTTCGCTTTTATCGTGGTTGACCAGTATTTTCCCGAGTGGGAAATCTGGCCCCATTTTATTTCCACTCAAACAGCCTCGGCCATGGTTCGCGATTCTTTGGACAATACCATTTCCATCGAGATTCCAGGGGGCGAGCATGTGGTGATCAATGCATCAACCGCGCCTATTATTTACAACAAGGGCGGCAGTATTCTCAGGCAGATCAAGGAATACCTTGGGGATGAGTGCTTTCAAAAGGGCTTGTCCGGTTTTTTAAAGGATTTTGCCTACAAAAATGCCGAAAGCAAGGATTTATGGACATCCCTTCAAAACGCCTCGGGCGTACCGGTTCTGGATTTAATGAAGTCCTGGGTGGAACAGCCGGGATACCCCTGTATCCAGGTGACCCAGAACGCCGATGACCTTGTTTTTACCCAGAACCGCTTTACATACAATAGCGAACAAAACGGCAAATGGATTGTTCCTCTGAAAATCCGTTATTTTCTGCAAAACGGAGAGTCCATTGAAAAGAACATTCTTTTAAGCGAAAAGCGGCAAATGCTGACCATGCCGCCCAAAACTCGCGCTTATAAAGTAAACTCCGGCCAGAGCGGTTTTTACAGGGTCCTCTATCAGGACCAGGACAACCTTGAAAAACTATGCTCCATGATTGAAGAAAATACCCTGAGTCCGGAAGACAGCTATGGTGTGGAATGCGATTTATATGAATTCATGTTAACCGGAAGAATCAGCCTTGAGCAATACCTGGGCTCCATGCCCGCTTTTATCGGGCAAAGTGATTTTCTGCCATCCATGAGTTTGATCGACCATATGGAAAGCCTTATTTTTGTTCTGCCGGAAAAGCAGAAAACACAGGTAGAAGGCTATTTAAAGCAATACCTTGAATTCCTGATCACTGAGCTGGGGCTTGAGGTCAGGGATTCGGAAAAACACAGCTCCTCGGTTTTGCGGGACAGGGCCCTGCCCCTGTGGATGAAGTACAACAGCGCCAACCAGCAGAACAAGATCCAGAACATGATCAAAGCCCTGTTCGCCGGCAAAAAAACAGCGCCTGATCTGCAAAAAGGCCTTCTTCAGGCCGCGGCCATTTCCATGGCACCGCAGCTGCGCAAATTCATCGATACCGGTTTTGAAAACCTTGAAAGCGAGCATCAACGCATGAATCAGATCGCTGCCCTAGGGTATTTTAAGGAACCCGAGGACCTGAGCTGGGCCTATGAATTTGCCTTGAAGCGGGTGCCGGCGCGTAACCGCTATCTGCCCTTCGCGGGATTTTCCCAGAACCGCGATGCCCTTTCTTCGCTGTGGGATTTTTATATTCATAACGAAGCTGAAATAACAGAGCTCCATCCTGTGCATTTTGAGCGCATTGCCGCTTCCCTGGCTGTTTCCTGCGGCCTTCATCTTGGAGAGCCTGTAAAGACTTATTTTGAGACCTTTATCAAGGAGAAAAAACTGGCCAGGGATGTTATTTCCCTGTCTCTTGAAAAGCTGGCTGTGTACAGGAATTTTTTAAAAGCCTGTGACAAGTAATGCTCTCGATTTTCTGTATAATATCTTAAGGGCGCGACTTTCGCTTATTGATAAAGAATAATCCCATTCACCAGGCATTATGGGCCTTGGGCGTTGCCTGCCTCCACGATGTTACGGCAGGCCGGGCTTTCCACGACTCCGCTTCGCTTCGAAAGCCCGGTGCACGGAATTACCGTGCACCGGTGTTTCAGAAAGCCCTTTTTGAAAAAAGGGCTTTCTGTCGTTCCAATCCCTAACGCAAAAAAACGGAAAGCACTCTTTGCGGAACAAATACAAATTCCTTTACCATGTCCATATTTGCACGCAGCAGGGCAATCGCATTATAATTTTTATAGTTGTTTTGTCACTCTGAGCTAGCACCCGCCGTCATTCTGAGCTATCATCCGCCGTCATTCTGAGCTATCATCTGCCGTCATTCTGAGCAAAGCGAAGAATCTCATTTGGCATGGACCAATAGTATTCACAAATAAAAGCCTCAAACCAGGCAAGATTCTTTTAGGACGCATGAATACAGTGAATGCCAATGAGCATTCACGCCATACAGTGAATCCCAATGAGGATTTCACGTCACCGAGCAATAAATGCGGAGCATTTATGAACAGGCCCAGGACGCATGGATATAGTGAATCCCAATGAGGATTCACGCCACCGAGCAGTAAACGCGGAGCGTTTACGACCAGGCCCCCGTCGGTCCTCCTCAGAATGACAAGAGGTTGAAACATTATTCTTTTAATGCGATTGCCCTGTTGCACACAGCCAGATCTATAGACCAAAAAAAAAATCTGTGAGATGATAGCCCCATGGATGAGGATTTATTAAAAGAGCCGGGTTCTATGGACTTGAACGATCAGAAATATTTAATCAAACTGGCCAAAACTACCATGCCCTTTGGCAAATACAAGGGGCGTTTGCTGGTCAATCTGCCCGAAGCTTATGTTCTATGGTTTCAGCAAAAGGGTTTTCCCCAAGGTGAGCTCGGAGAGATGTTAAAAATCATGGTCGAAATAAAAACCAATGGTCTTGAATACCTGCTCCGGGATATTGCCAGAAAAAGCGGAGCTTTTTAAAGACCCTGGGCAAAAGGGAAGCACCACATGGCTTGGCCTTAAAATACAGCACTCATGGGGTTCTCATTGGCACTTTTCCTGACAGCTTCGGTGCCTAAACAACTGAACCACTACTTGAATCTTCTGCTTCAGCACTGTCCGAAACCAACATTCACCAATGAACCAAGCCAAGGATCACAAAAAAACAGAAAAAATCCTTTAAAATTTGCCCTCAGGTCATTATTCTATTATTAGGAAGGATAGATCTCTATGGCTCAGGATGAGCGAAAAAAGCAAGGCGGTTTTTTAAAGGGAATACAGGGTTTTTTCAAGGCTGTCACCAATACAATACAGCAGGATGACGTTGCTGAAGAGAGCCAGTCTTTTTTGCAACAGGAAGACAAAACCCAGGAAATTTTATTGTCACTGTCATCGGAAATCAATCCCTCTCAAAGCCTCTTTGCCGGGCCCTTGAATTTCCTCCATGATAATGCCGCAAGACAGGCCTATTTTAACTTTATCGCTCAACAAGAAGGAGAGGTCATCAGTTCCCTGGAACAGGAGGAAATCCAAAGGGCCAATGAGAATTTCAATTTTCACCGCCAAGCCAAGGAAAAGGAGATATCCGCCTTTCTGGAGGCTACCCCGCCCCGCGACTGGACAGCTCTGGGTTCATCAGCCTTAAAACGCAACATCCCCCCGCACATTCTGGGACGACTTCTGGAATTGATCCTTGAAAAAGCACAGAACAATGATATTCCCGAAGATGCGGCCCAGCAAATCAAGCAAGCAGAATCCAAAATCCAGTGGCAGCTCAAGAGTGAAGAAGCGGTCATTTCCTACTTGATAAAAGCCCTGAATAAAAAGAACAGCGCCCTTGAAAAAGGCGAGCTCCTTGAAAAAATACGCCCCCATGTAACAGGAAAAATTACCCATGAAGATTTAAAACAAAGGACCGAAGAGGTCTTTTCCAATTGGATAAAGATTTACAAAAGCCTTGAAAAGCGAAAGCGCCTGGCTGAAAACGATGATTTCAACTTTGATTCCTTTGACTTTGACGCGGAACTCCCGGAATTCGGCGAGAAAGAGGAAAACTTCCTCAAGGATTTGTCCAAAGAGGATAAGCCCGATAAAATGGCCCGGCAGCTCGAAGAGGAGGATGAAAACCGGAAAAATCTTCTGATCAACAACATGGCCTTTGACCCCCGCTTTGACAAATACTTTGACCAGATGGTTCAGCATTTATCAAAGGATGATCTGGGCACCCTCATGGGAATCATCAGTTCCCACATTCGTCAAATCGAACAGAAACAGGGCTTTGACGCCAGTGAAGAATACCTGGAGGATATCATTAGCCGCGTGAAAAAGCGGCTGGGGCCCAACACCCTTATCGAAAACAAAATCTTGAACATCAAGCTCTATTTGCAGAAGGCCCATCAGGAATATACCAGGCAGCTCGCCGAGTTGAAAAAACGTCTGGATGGCTTAAACATTCAAGAGCAAATCGGTATTCTGCGAACCATGGGAAAGGACCCCCAATTTCAAAACATCTTTGGTACAGTTCAAAACATGGAGCGTTTACTAATAGAAGAGCATTTTGAGGAGATATTTAACGGCCTTCCTGTTAAAACCCAGGAAATTGTGGCCAAGTCACTGCTTTCCGACCTCAATTCCCTGAAAAACCAGTATCCCTATTTAATCGACAAGTTAAAACGCAAACTGGAACTGGTCAGCGCTATTGCGGAAAAACAACAGGCCTCTGTCCCTGAAGTGGATTATGGTCTGTTGAACAAAATTGTTGGTTTTGCAAGAGAAAAGTCCTATGATATTCCCCATGAAGATCTTGATGATTTGTCCAAATCCAAAAAAAACCGTGAAGAAATTCTTAACCTGCTTCATGAAATTGACAGACTGCCCTCTCTTGACGAACGCATTATCACCGTCAAATTCTGGCTGGATAACGCTGTGTACGAAGCCAAACCCCATCTGGAAGAATTTCTCAAAATCCATCTGAGCACTTTAAAAGAAGCCAAGGCCCGGGAAGGCGGCCTCCTGCGGATGATTTTTGACCACTTAAAAGAACTAGAAAGCAAACAGGAAAAACTTGAATACCTGAATGAAAAGCTAAAAGACCCTGTTTACGCCCATATGCATCCTATTCTGAATAATCTTATCGCGAATATCCAAAAAGAAGAAGCTCAGGAACCTGATGTTATTACCGAACACTGGATTCGGGAGCAGATTGACTCAATTGAAGACCTGAACAGCCGAATCAACTGGATCAAAATCCGCATGTACTTGCCCTCCTTCGCTGGCTTCCAGAATCTCTTAAGGCAAATCCTTGAGGAAAGCGAAGAAGCTAGAGAATCCGCCTTCACAGAAGACCTGGAAGATACCCTTATTGCCCAGGCCAGCGTCAAATCATTGCAAGACAAGAAGGGTCAAGGCTCCGAGGACAAAATACATAAAAACATCATATCCCTGACTCGAGAAATCATGTCTATTCCCGGCAAGGTGGAACGCCGAAAGTTCATCAAGGAACAGGAAACCCTTTATCCCCTGGATGAAGAGCATATCTTTTACAAACAAAGAAAACTGCTTTATTACCTTGTTAATGTTGATAACGATGATAAGCCCGGACAAAAACTCAAGGTATTGGCCGACAAGGTGCTTTATCATTTCAAAGAAAAGGCAGAATTTTTCAAGATTTTAAAACTTTCACGCTTTTCTCATCAAGGTAAAAGCCTTTCCATGATGGATGAATTGAAAATCAGCGATAGTGATTTGGCTTATTACGCAGCCTATATTGTGGGATCCGATAAAACGCCCCTTGAGGTGCGGTTGAATTTCCTGAAAAATTTCAGCAAAGGCGATGTGCGGGTAGAAGAAGTCATTATTCCCAAAGGTGACATCCAGACCAAAATGGATTACAAGGATTTTTTCCAGATCACACCGGCAATTCTTGACAAAGCCATAAAGGACCTATCCAGATATATTAAGGAAAAGCCGAAGAGAGCCTTGGACAATGAAGAGATTAATCCGGACACCCCGATGGCCGCAGCTGATGAAAAACCCTTCATGGCAAAGGAAGAAAACTTCAGGAAAGAAAAACCCAGAAAAAATGATAAACAAACGGCAACAGAAACCAGCCGCATCGAACAGGATAAACAGCCGGAGAAGGATAACCCGCGTCAAGCGGAAAATGACTTAACACACCACCATGTTGAGGTCGATCAGGATTTGATTGAAACTGAAGTTCATCAAGCCCTCCATGACACTGATAATGATTACCATACCGACAAAACCATGACTGAGACCGAGGAAGAGAATAACGCGCGTTTTCACCAAGATGAAAAGATCGCCCATCAGCGGGTTGATAATGAAACCCTGGCCAGTAATCAAGACAAGCCTTCCCCCTGGCGCGAAGAAAATGATGCATATTTACCAGAGGAGGACGCGCTGGACAAGAGCCCAGGGGAAAATAAAAACTCTAATCCCATTGATGATAAAAAACGCCTAACAGATCAAGATCATGCTTCTAGCGGCTATCAACCGAACCAGCGGGAAAAAAGCGAAAAGCCCGAAGAAAAGGCCAACACCAAAGCAAAAACACAGGAACAAAAAAATCAGGAATACTATGAGAAAAATAAAACCGAGATCGACAAGGCAGTGACCTCTCACCTGGAAAACCTGGGTAAGGAACGAAGCAAAGCTCTAATTGGACCTATGACAGAACAAACCCAACAAGCTTCCAAGCAAAAGGAAAACAGGGGCCGAATCTGGGCTGTTATGAACAACCTGAAGGCATGCTACCCCGAAGCTGTTCCGGACCTTATAGAGCAAAGCATTATTCCGGTATTTACCGAGGCAGGCGATACTCTTTCCCAGGACATTTTTACGGCCATGAACCAGAATATCTTCAAGCCCATATTGTTTCAGGGCGCCGATGTGAATGTAGAAGATTCTCTCGATGCCATCGAAAATTTTATGGGCAAAAAGGACGTGCTCACCCAAAGCCGGCCCCTGATTCTGGAAATGGCCGGGAAAATGAAAAACACCCGGTTTGATGAAATCAAAAGCAAAGTGTCACATAACCAGTCCCGGAAATCTGCTGAAAACGAGCCTGTTACGGAGGACAATCTTTTAAGTATACTCACCGCTTTAAGCCGCTTAGCTTCACCACAAGAGGCAGCGGTAAAATTACAGCAGGATTTTATTCCACGCTGTCAAAAGAGTGACAAAAAGGAGCTCCATGATAACCTGGTACGCGTCAAAGGGATTATCGGAGCCGACAAACGGGTAAACTGGCCGGCTGTTGAAAAATATTTTGGCCCCGAAATAACCGGGATGCTGAAAAACATAAAATCCCTCTCAGCTTCAAACATGACAGGAGAAAAAAAGGGAACTGAAAAAGCCAGTATCGCGGCAGGCACCCAAAAATTCTCCGGAGTGGAATCCTACTTGACCAACATGGCCTTTTTTGAGGACCCCCATAAAATCATCCGTTCGGCTCTGGAAGCCCAAAAGGACCTGGAACCCCTTTTGGGTTCAGGTAAACAAAAGGAAAGGCAAGATCTGATTGATCAGCTTTATGATAATAAACAGATTTTTACATTTGATAAGCGTTTTTACATCGGTCATGGCCGCCTGGCCGATTTTATCCATGACAAAAACAACCAGGGTTATGACAAGCCAAACCTTGCCAAAGGCTTGCTATCTTTCCTGAGCGGTCTGGAAACCAATGAAAAGGCTGCTTTTGTGGGTGTGGAACCTGAGCAATGGCCCGATTTTGAAGAACTCATGGAACAATGGTCTAGCGGTAAAAAACTTGGCCAGGATAAAAAGGAAAATCGCAGACCACCTCGAACCGCTGGGGGAGTTCTCTCGAGCGGAGCTGGCTCCAAAAAAAAGGGTGATTCCAGTTCCGGCCTTTCTCTGTTCAGCGGAGCTTCATCCTCCTCAAAAGGCAGCAAGAATAAACACGCTTCAAAATCAACGCCTCGTTCCAGTCGAAGCCCTTCTTCAAAGCCCAACAAAACCCCTCATCCGAAAAAGCAAGGGAAGGCCAAAAAACCGGTACTTACCAGCAAAAGCAAGGAAATCCTTGACCGGGCAAATAAAATCATTACGGAAAAACTGGTTTTTTTAATCAAGCAGTATGACACACGCAAGGACTTGAAAATGCTGGAACAATCCTATTTAAGAGGAAAAAGCGAGAACCTCAAAATGCTCATTGATCCGGTAATGCATTCTGTTTTGTATTCCATTCTGGAAAAAGATGAGGAGCTGTGCCAGAACCTGAGCTTCGACCAAAGAAAAATTACTTCGCTTTTCTCCAAAATGATGAAAAAACTCAAAAAGTAATGGCATTTTGAAAATCGGGGAAAAACAAGGGCGCGTGACAAGGCCCAGCATAACACCTTACTTATAGATAGGGCTTTGATCCACTTCTCACTTTCACTCTCATAAGAGTCTGTGCAAACTGAAAGCCCGGCTCCGGGGGAGAATAAAGCAGCATTAGGCTGAATTCAATTGCCGGAAAAAGCCTAAAGGCCATTAATTTAAAAATCGATAAAAATTACCTGAAAAAAAATGAATAGATTGAAAATTTTCCGAATTCGTATTAAAATGATATTACAACAATCAGCCTTGGGGCTAAAAAGGAGATCGCTGTGATGAAAGATCGGAGAAGTCGGCCCAGGTTTAAACTGGATATTGAGGTTAATTCGGGTACGAATATTGGGGCTTCGGTGAAAAACCTGGCAGTGGGGGGAATTTGCATTATTACTGATCAGCCTTTGCAAAAGGGGAATACGATTAATCTCGTGCTGACCATGCCCGACGCGTCAAAGATCACTGTCAAGGCTTATGTGCTTTGGTCTCTTGAAATGGACCGCTCCCATTATGAAAACGGGCTCGATTTCAGAATAATCTCTATCCGCGATGTGCGCAGTCTGAAAAAATTCCTCAACTAGTCGTGTTTTTCCCGGGCTTCATAAAGTCCTAAAATCTCGCCATAAAAGGCCCGGTGATAGTCCTTTTGGGGATAAAAGCGGGTGGCGATTTCCTTATTCATGGCCTCTTCCATAAAATCCGCGTGATTCAAAATCCGGCATTCATAGTGAAACAAGGCCTGTCTAATATAGGGAACCTTTATATCATCACAGGAAGCGAGTTCGAATCCACAAACCTGGGCTTTATTCTCATCCCGGCCTGAACAGCTGCCGCAATAGGCCACTTGTTTTTTATAATCATCTCCCATCACGTTCACCGAGAATTCCGGTAATTCTATAAGCAGTTCATAGGAATAGCGGCTGGGCCGCACAACCACAGTAAAAACCGGTTTTCCCCAATACACACCAATGGACCCCCAGCCAATGGTCATGGGGTTTCCCTGGGTGCCAGATACCAGGATGATGCCCTGTTTGCAAAAGGGTTCGATGGTTTCTTTATAGCGATCGTAGGGAGCAAGTTTTTGTGCCATAATCGGCTCCTTTTTTTTGTGAGTTAGGGCCTCATAAACCCTGCGTTTGTGACAGGAACAGAGTACAGGGAATGGGGGGTGTTATGCAAGGTGAAGGGAGCTGTTTTTGATGGCTATTCGCCCGGATTCAATAGCCCTTCCTGATAAAGGCTGGCCATCTGCTTCTTGACCCGCGCCAGGGACCAGAGCTGTTTCAGCCATTTTTTCAAAAATGGCTGAAAAACAAAAAGCCCGCGCTTTGAAAGCGGGCTTTTTAGTCGAAGCGATAGCGGAGCAGCGGCAGGGCCCGACCCCGGCGGCTATTTGTTGAAGCGGCTCTGTCAGATAAAAAGATATCTGACTGTTTGACTGTGCCGGGGTGGCGCCCAATTCAGCACCGCTTGTTTTTAAAAAATGACAGGTACTTGGCTAAGGGATAAAAACTCAGCATAATGAGGTTGAATGTATTACTTAATTATCGCCATTATTATTATTTTCGTTCTTGTGATTATCAGAAAAGAGCGCCATTCCAATGAATTGAATGGTATTGACTCGATTGATGGCTTTTCCCTAAGGTCTTTTTTTAAAAGGCTTTCCTCATATTTTGACGGGGCTGTAAAAATAAGCGGGTTTGACTGGGGATTTCCCTGCTTGAAAGGGAAAAAGGAGGGGTTGGAGCTAAGCGTTACTTTTTTTAACCAAATTATTCAGATCGAGATTAACTTTTCACCTGTGCTTGCTTTTCCGTGTTCCTTTTTGTATCAAGCTTCTGAAACCTCTCTGGCTCATTCAGAGAGCACAATTGGTCCGGCTAACAGCAGTTTTCATGATTTTTATATTGAATCTGACAATTTGCTTTTTGCCTGTGAAATTAATACCTCAGAAAATAAAAAAAGGCTTCACGATCTTTGCACTAACTTTAGCCGTCTGGAGATCCAGGCTATGTCCTTGGAGGCCGACTTTCCTGTTGAAGATATTTTATTTCCACAATTGAGCGAGTCTATTGCTAAAATGAATGAAATATTATCTTCTGTTTTGATATTGGCGCAATCCTTGACCCGGGCCAAAGGTCGTTTTCATGAGCTTTTGAGTGAATTGGAAAATAATTAGCTTGACCGCTTTATTAAAGAGAGATCATTCTGAGGAGGTACGACGGGGGCCTGGTCGTAAACGCTCCGCGTTTACTGCTCGGTGGCGTGAATCCTCATTGGGATTCACTATATCCATGCGTCCTGGCCTGGTCGTAAACGCTCCGCGTTTACTGCTCGGCCATGCGTCCTGGGCCTGGTCATAAACGCTCCGCGTTGCTGCTCGGTGGCGTGAATCCTCATTGGGATTCACTATATGGCGTGAATCCTCATTGGGATTCACTATATCCATGCGTCCTGGGCCTGTTCATAAATACTTGGTAATGAGTGATTGCCCATGTAACCTGTCATGAAATGATCCGAAATCCTCTAATAATGGACCCGAAAGCTGGCATTCCATTGTTCAGAAGGCGGGTTCTTGACATATTCAAGGCAGCGCTTCATATAGAGCACAGGCAAAATATCATCGGGCGATTTTTCACGCATCTTCTTAAAAATCCCATGGGCTTCTCTGAATTTTTTATCCCGATAGGCCATAATTCCCTCGGAAAGCAGTTCCATTGTAGCAAGCTTGTTTTCCTTGAGATTATCGGGATCAGCTGAAAAAACATCGTAAATGAGGCAGGGTTCGTTCCTGCCCTTGACCGTGACCAAATCCAGTTCCCGAATATCAAATTCCTCAGGATGTGTTAAGGCATTAAAGCTCATATGTGAAATAATGATGGATACTCTGTAATATTGGGTAAGTTTTTCAAGACGTGCCGCCAAATTCACACTATCACCGATCACTGTTGTATCCAGGCGGTGCGATGACCCTACGGTTCCCAACATCAGAGACCCGGTATTGATTCCTACTCCATTATTAAGCAAAAAGTTATGCTTGAGCTTTTGATTACGGTTAAACTCGAGTAAATTCCGGCGCATGCCAATGGCCGCTTTAACAGCTTTGTCAGCTGAAGAAAAACCCGAGAGATCACTGGGATCAGATTCCAGCTCGGCAAAAAGGGCCATAATCGCGTCGCCAACATATTTATCAACAAAGCCCTGGTTCTCGGTAATGGGTGATTCCATCATCATTAAATAGGCATTGAGTAAATCAAAACTTTGATCAGGACTCAATTCTTCACTCAGGCTGGTGAATTTTCTAATGTCCGAAAAAAGAACACTCATTCTCTTGAGAGAACTATTCCCCAAGGTGATATCGATGGCCGATTCTTTTCCCAATAATGAGAGAAACTGGGATGGCACAAAGCGGAAAAAAGCATTTTTCTGTTGAGAAAGCTCTATATTCAGCTCCTCGGCCTTGTTCTTTGTATCCATAAAGCGGTTGGCCGCGTTTAAGTACAAGGTAAAAATCCACAAACCAATTCCCAAATTGGTAAGCCACATGACCGGTTCCTGGAAGAAAAAGGCGTAAAACATATCATGAAAAGCAGTTAAAATAACAAGGAGCACACCCACAAAAAGAATCCGGGCATAGGGATTCCCCCTCTTCCAGGCCATAATGGATAATACCAGGATATAAATATTCATGGGCGAAAGCAGAACCACGTAAAATACATTATATATCAAAAACATGGTGCTGGCCAAATCCGGGGCCATCCAGAAGGTGACGCAAGAGATAAGGGTCGCGGAAAAAAGGACAATTTTTACAGCAGGATGATTATGGATGTTATAGAAATCTAGAAAATAAAACACAAAAAAACATTCTCCAATAAACAATGCCGAATACCAAATTTTATTAATTAGGGTGAAATTGATGGGCATATATTCAAAGGTCAAACCAGAAGACCAAATGGCCACTCCAACCAAGGCAATACCGATGTACAGATTAAAGCGCTCTTTGTTATTCCGAATATACATGAGAAAAAAATAGCTGGCAACAATCAGGGCCAGAAAGGTGACAATATTGGGAAGAGCCGTATTAAAGGTATATTCGATCAGAAAGGTGGTTATCCGGTCGGTATTATTGGTTACAAAGGGAAGCTTTAAATCACCATTGCTTTTTTCCGTGTAAACCCGCATGGCAACCACATTCTTGCCCCCGTAATTGATCAACCCATCAGGAAGAATGAATGAGCGGGTAAAACAGGAATTACCGTAATAATTGTCCGGCGGCATGGAACCGCTTGTGCCTATCAAGGCTCCATTAAAATAGAGTTCCGTGGCCTCGGGCAATTTTCCGGAAAAATACCCCAAAGATTCGCCGCGCAAATTATCGGAAACATAAAAATGCTTGCGGAACCAAAAAAAATTGCTTTTTTTTATGGCGTAGGGATAACCATTGATCGGAAAAGTCAAACTCTGCCATTGGGAATCATCATAATCAGCGCTGGCATAGTCCGCATTATCTCCAATCGCGACTTTCCAGTCATAGCCAAGATAAGTTCGCTCAGAAAGGGTCTTCACGGTTTCAATTCCAGTACTCTCGATTTGATAAATCGGTGTGCTGCAAGCGCTTGGCAGCAGAATCCAGGCCAGAACCCACATGCAAAGGAAAAGAAAACCTTTTGGATCATGATCGAATTTTTTCAACATATAGACTTTCTTCACATTTTGAAATAAAAATAAATATCTGAATTGTATATATTCTAAAGAATAATAATTATCTATGCCAGTAAAAAAACAAAAAACAGCTTTCTGGGTCTATAAAAAGCGCTGAAAACGGTCCTTATCCGCTTTGCAAATCGGGCATTTTTCCGGTGGATTTTCCCTTGCGCAAAGATATCCGCACACAGGACAACGCCAGACAGGAAATGGGAGGCCGCTTGTATCCAGCTTATTCTTTTCAGATGCGATTAAAGTTCTTTGCTCTTCAGAAGGACGGCGTTCTGGAATTGGCTTCACTATTTTTTCACCAGACATGACCGATGACGAAACATACAAACCGCAATAGCATGCGTCATACTCATCTACATCAGCATCCCGATAATCACATGGGCAAATAATGTCTTTATCAAGAAGGCGTTTCCCCTCTGCCGGACGGCATGGACAGGCCCAATAACCATAGCGCTCCTGATTTATCAATAGCCCTTCGATCAATTCTTTGGTCATTTCCTCGTCAGGATTCAAATGATAGGCACTTTTTTCAGCCTCATCTTTCAGCTTTATAAAAATTTTATCTATTTCACCGGATGATATACTCATAAAAACCTTTCATCTATGGAGATTCAGTTAAAAACTTATCTTGAGGAAGCGAATTCCTTGCGAATCATATCTTCATCAAAATTCGGAATGCAATGGTCATTATTAATCACGAGTAATGGATATGAAATTCGCTCTTTCCATTTATTTACAATATCTTTAACCTCGTTTTTGGCTTCTGTTTCAAGTTCATCGACATCCACATAATCATAGGCTACATCCAGCTCTTCCAAAAGGCGTTTGGTCTTCCGGCACCAGACACAGGTGCTTACTGCGTACAATTTTACATCACCGCGATCACGGCCATTTACATGTTTATAGTCCATAATCTTTCCCTTCATAAAAGCAGCACTAGATGTGTCAAGGATGATTCGAAACATATAACCCAGGCAAATCTTTACTACCTGCCTTGCTGGCCATGGTATTAATCTTATTTATTAACCACTCAACAAGGTGCTGCTAAATCTTCTCTCTTGTAATATGAATATACACAATCGCTAAAATCTCCGCAATGAAAGGGGCACGTTTTTTTTTAAAATTTACTTCATCAAATTGATGCTATTCTTAATCCAGCTTTTTTATTTTTAATTACGAATTAAAAAATATAACGAAAGTTTTTTAGATTTTTCAATCAATCGAAAGTTCAAATCGATTTAAATGCCATTACAGATCTAAAAACATAAATATAGGAGTTTCGTCTTAAGCACATTTCGAAGATCAGCCTATACACAAATTAAAAAAATCAGGTTAAACTTAATATTAACTTTGATTGGACTCAACAGAAAGTGGTTTGAATGGCTGGTATTTGTTTGAAAAAACTGTCTCTGTGCTTGGACAACTCAGGAATCGAATTCAAAAAGGGTTTTTTTAAAAAGAGATTCGCGACGCGCATCCAGGCGAAAAACCTTTGAAACAAAAGAAAGGTCTATCTTTAAAAGAGGCTTTTGCACAACCTCAAAACACGAGGATGAGACAAAAACCCCATTACATAAAGCCAAACAAACCCATAGATAATGCTTCTGCCACCAATTTATGAGAACAATCCAAAGAAAAGACCAGCATGAATAATGACGGGAAATAAAGAAAAAAACTGAAGAGGGGGCTTTACCATGAGAGTAAAGAGCATCACCAACGAGAGGAGGCGTAATTCATGCTGAACCCCTTTTATTGATTCACAGCACCTGTTTAGCTAAATCACAATTTGGCTTTAAATGCATTAGGGACAGGAGACATGGCTTGCTTTTTTTTAAAAAATTACAAGTCAAAGCGTTTTCTGTTGTCTTATTTTCGGCAAGGCTGGATGTACACAGTGAATGCCACTGAGCATTTACGGCCAGAGGCCGGATAACCCAGTCTGCCAAAGGCAGACAACGCCCAAAAAGCATAGGTGCTAAACAAACAGGATTCACAAAATACAAAGGGGTTCCAAAATTTTCAATTTTATAATTAATCAGAAACGAAAATCAAAACGGAGGAAAAAATGGATCTCAAGGCAAAAAAAATAATTCTTGCGGCCCTTATCACACTATTAGGCTTTATGATGACAAGCGCAATGGCTGCTGATGTCAATGTTAACCTTTCATCGACCAAACAGATTATCAAAGGATTTGGCGGCATGACCCACCCTGTATGGATAAGCGACCTGACAAGCGCTCAAGTCGATACGGCTTTTGGAAATAATGACGGTCAAATCGGAATGACCATTCTTCGTATCCATGTTGATGAAAACAGCAGCAACTGGAGCAAGGAAATCAATACAGCAAAAAGAGCCCAGTCCCTCGGCGCATTAGTTTTTGCTTCTCCATGGAACCCGCCAAGCGGCCAATGGACCACTGTCAATGGCGTAAAACGAATAAACACTTCAACCTTCAGCCAATACGCCAATCACCTCAATTCTTTTGTTGATTATATGACACAAAACGGTGTGGAGCTTTATGCCATCTCTGTTCAGAACGAACCCGACTATGCCCATGAGTGGACAGAATGGTCAGCCACTGAAATTGTCAATTTTTTAAAAGCCTATGGAGCCAACATCAAAACACGTGTTATTGCTCCAGAATCCTTCCAATACAGAAAACAACTGTCAGACCCCATTTTAAACGATGCTCAAGCCCTTGCCAATATGGATATCCTCGGCGCCCATTTATATGGAACACAATTAAACCAATTCCCCTACCCGCTTTTTAAACAAAAGGGCCAGGGAAAGGAACTCTGGATGACCGAGGTCTATACAGATAGCAACACCGATGCTGATTCATGGCCAAATGCCCTGGAGGTTGCCTATAATATCCACAATTCCATGGTGGAAGCGGAATTTAACGCCTATGTCTGGTGGTATATCCGAAGGTCCTATGGAATGATAAAAGATAACGGCAATATCAGCAAACGCGGCTATTGCATGTCCCAATTCACCAAATTCATTCGCCCGGGTTTCTATCGAGTAGATGCTAACAAAAACCCCAAAAGCAATGTTTATGTATCAGCTTACAAAAGCGGTGATAAAATCGTCGTTGTTGCGGTAAACCGCAACAGTTCCAACCAATCCGTTAGCCTTGCTCTCAATGGCGCGGACCTTCAAACCCTGACACGCTATACCACCTCTGGCAGCAAGAGCATGAAAAATGATGGCGCGGTTAATATTTCCGGCGGCCTTTTCAACCTGACTTTGGATTCTCAGAGTGTGACGACCTTTGTCGGCGGCTTCGAAGAAGGTACGCCGGTTGTGACTGAAGCGCCCACACCTTTTAACACACCAATGCCGGAAAATGAAGCTTTTTATAAAGGCGGCCCTTTTAGCCTTAACGGGTCTTCTGATTATTATGATTTACCCGACAATCTTACCGCGAGCATCGACGACTTTTCCATTACCTTAAGGGTAACTCTCAATTCTGTTGACACATGGACACGCCTTTTTGACTTTGGTGGAAATTCAGATGTTTTCATGATGATGACCCCCTCCTCCGGCAACACAAGCAAGCCCTATTTCTGTATTACCACCTCAGGAAACGACGGCGAACAAGGGATAGACTCAAGCATTGCCATGACAGCCGGCACCGAATACCACATGGCCATTACCAAGCAAGGTACAACAGCTATTCTCTATATCAATGGTGAGGAAACAGGTAGAAACGCCACTATGACCTTACGCCCGGCTGATCTGGGAAGCACAAGCAATAACTTCCTTGGACGTTCCCAATGGGAAAACGACCCCCTCCTGAATGGCACCATCACTTCATTCCAGTTCTTCAATCGCGCCCTGAGCGCCGCTGAAGTAACAGAAGACTACAATGGAACTGTGGTCACACCAGTGCCTCAGGGCAAAAAAGGCGATGTTAACGGAGACAATGTCGTAAACATCGTTGACGCGCTGCTGGTCGCCCAGTTTTATGTTGGCTTGCCGATTGAAGGCACTTTTATTGAAGCAAACGGCGACACCAATTGTGATAATGTTATCAACATAGTCGATGCCTTACTGATTGCCCAGTACTATGTTGGCCTTGAAAACAGCTTTTGCTAAAACAGAATCATTTAGTATTTCTCTTATGAGATTCTTTCAAAACTGAGGTTTTGAAAGAATCTTGAAAATCGCGGATAAGTTATTTTATTTCCGGATAGCAAGTTATTTTTATAGTGCTGCCTGCAAATTGCCAATGTCAGGACTTTTGCAATTTGCTTTTATAGTTAAAGAAAAGCCCCGCGGAAATGCGGGGCTTTTTGCGCATTCCCACCTTCTGCAGTGAAATAATAATCACATACAAGCTGCTCTAGTAACCCACCTCGAAAAAAAGCAAAAGGATTTGACTTGCAAATTCACTTGCAACTACCTAAACTTAAATCATAATGGGTAAAATCTTATCAGTGGACAAAGAGCTTTATTTTCACAAAATACCTTTTCCAACAGAAAGGCTGTTTTAAGATGGAAATACAGGACCTTTCCCATTTACTTAGTGAAATAATAAACAACATAAACACTTTATCCAAAGAAGATACAAAGAGCAAACTAAGCGAATTTTTAACACTTTACCAGTTACAATATAATGAAATTCAACTAGGTTTCAAAATGCAGCAAGAAACCATTCTTAACTGGGAAGATGAACATCAGGAAGCTTTATCACTCATAATGTCACATCAAGCACAACAGATTGAACTGGAATATCTGCACAAGGAACTTCAAACAACCTACAAACGCCTGGAAGCCACTTCCCGTATCGATTACCTCACAAACCTGTTAAACAGAAGGACTTTAATCAATAGTATTGGCAATGAGATCAAACGAATCATGCGGCTCGAAGAAAAAGCCAGTTTTCATACCCAGGAAAATAAAAAAGAACCCCTTGTTACCGAATTTCTTGGCCATTATGCCTGCGCCTTTATTGACATTGATCATTTTAAAAACATCAATGACACCCATGGTCATGGCATCGGCGATGAGGTTTTAAAAAAACTCGGTGAAATTCTGATAAAGAACCTCCGATCAACCGATATTTGTGGCCGTTACGGAGGTGAAGAATTCCTGATTGCTCTGGCAGACACCAATTCACGGGACGCGATGATTCCTTTGGAAAAAATCGCGAAGATAATCAAAAAAACCAACTTCCGCGATGACCTGGGAGAATTGTTCAACATCACCATTAGTGCCGGCATTTCGGAATACTATCAAAGCGATTCCAGCTATACCGACATGATAAACCGCGCAGATAAAGCCCTGTATTATGCAAAAAACAATGGAAGAGACATGGTTATCTGCTATGAAAACCAGTTTCACAAACCAGAGGAAAAAAACACTCTCATCTTTAACCTTACTTCCAGCTGGTCCATGCTGGACTATGTGAAAAAAAAAATCAACAAACTGATTCACTCAGAGGACAATTCCCTTTTAAATGAATCGCTGAAAATGGTTGAAGGGCTTTGTCTCCAAGCTATCCAACACGGCAGAGACCTGTCCATGAACCGAAAAATGGTCTGCCAAGTGGAAAACCATGACAACACCATCGAAATTACCATACAATTTCGCCTGATACACCTAGAGGATGCCAAAACCTTTCAGGAAGACCTTGAAAACAACATCATGCCCAGATTAACCTCGGACACGGTGTCACAGCAATTTCACAACCTCTTTGAATTGGCAGAAAAAAACCATTTTGACTTGAATATTGATATCAATGAATCGCCCCTCATAAAAATTCAAGCCCTTCGGCAAAAATCAGCCTGAAGCATCTTCTCAATCCCCGAAAAAGCAATCAAGGGATAGAGACAGCTTTACACACCAGAATTGACATCAGGCTTAACCTTCAGGACATAAATCGCCGACGCGGAAAGCGGGATATTTCAACCCAAACACCAATTTTTCATGAACACCAACAATTGGATCAGCAAATCTGGACTGGATTTGCTGAAATTACAGGGAAAACCTGGTCAATTGAAAAAAAAAGCAGTATATTTATGATGAACAGTTCCTGTTCCTGTACCGGAGGTATATGATGAAACGAAGGATCCCCCTGTCCTTCCTGATGCTCTCAGCATTAATTTTATTTTCAAGCTGCAATCTAATAGTTGACGCGGTGATAACCATACAGGATATGACCTCCCCTGCACCCAATTATATGGATACAGTTACACCCACCCCTGAGCCAAGCCCTGTAAGGCCGGTTCTCTATTCGCCTGGTATAGTTAATAATACTATGCCAAACTGGTCGTGGAGCACAAGCAACTCGGGAACAGGTCTGTTTCGCTACAAATTTGATGATTTTGATTTATCCTATGGTGCCACAGAAACAAACAGCATGTACTGCATGCCAGTATCGGCTTTTAGCGAAGGCAGTCATATTCTTTATCTTCAAGAAGAATTATCACCAGGAAATTGGTCCGAAACAGTATCAGGCGAAGCCATCATCGACTTGACAGCTCCTGCAACTGTCACCAGCAGAGATATGACAAGCGGCATGGATTTCATCATCGAAGGGTCCGCCTCGGATCTAAATGGCATCGCCTCTTACAACTGGAGTGTTTACAGTGGACCGGGTTATGCCTATTTTAGTGACAGCTACTCGCCCTCTACCATAGTATCTTTCGATACTGACGGTAATTACACTCTAATGCTAACAGCCTGCGATTCAGCGGGAAACAGCAATAGCGATTATATTCAGCTAGTAAAGGATAGCTCAGCCCAGATGTATTATGCTTTTAACGGAAACTCAATGGATTCAAGCGGAAAGGGGCGTGATGCAAATCCTTTTTCCTCACCACTATTAACCTACGATCGTAATGGTTATGGCAATTCAGCTTATGTTGTGGACATGGGTTATTTTATTGTTCCTCCGAGCTCACAACCGGATCTGTCAGCTGGTTTTACCATAGCCGCCTGGATCAAACGCAACAATAACGGCGCTTCCACTTTCCAATGCATCATCGGCAATAATTACATAATTAATTTCGGCATAGGCATAAATTACCTATCCCAAAGATTTTATATTTCAATCGGCGGACAGTCTTACAGCTTCTCTTCAAGTTATGATCCCACAGTCTATATTGATAATACTTGGCACCACTTTGCCGTAACCTTTAACAACAGCATGAAAACCCTCGAACTTTATTATGATGGCTACCTGACAAGCAGCCTTTCCTGCCCAGCAACACTACCCCCCAACCCCACAGACAACCTGGGCATTGGCAAGGACGGTAAAAATTCAGACAGTTTTGCCGGTGAAATTGACGACCTCTACATTTATGACCGCGTATTAAACTCATCAGAAATACATGACCTGTATTTTAGGCCCTGATAGTGACAGACAGGGGCGCGGTAGTGGAAAAATAGCTATGCCATTACGGGCTTTGAAAAACTTTGTTTAAAATCTTTACCCTGTGCTGGCAGATATGCTGGCACAGGGAGCATAGCAGCTTTAATATCCCTATTCAGCCATAAATAACAAATATCCCGCATCCCGCAGTGAATTGAGGTAATTTCCTATATTATTTAGAGTTAAGTTATTGTGATCCCGAATTCAAGCACTAAAATCTCCGTTTCTTTTTCTCTATAATATAAGAAACTACTATTTTGTGCGGAAAGTGGGAAAACATAGTTTACTCAGAAAATATGCTGGCTAAAAAATCAGCGAAACATCATAAAAATCAACCGTCCTGGGCTAACGCTTATACTTGTCCCGGACCTGATAGCTATTGTGAAGCAGCTCCATGGCCCTGGGGCCAAGGGGTTCGCCCAGAAAATCCTTGTATAATTCCTTGATGCTTTCGTTTTCATGGCTGGATCGGTTTTTTTTCATGCTGTCATCCTTGAAAAGCCCCTGGGCCCTTTTTATACGGATTTCATTGGTAATTGGCCAGGGCTGCCCGCCGCCGCCTACACAGCCTCCAGGGCAAGCCATCACCTCAATAAAATGATAAGGCAGAGGGGCCTTGTTCCTGATGGCATTTTTCACACCTTCAATGATAAACTCCACATTTTTCAGCCCATGAGCGACAGCCACCTTCAGTTCATGACTGCCTATGGAAATAGAAGTTTCCTTTATTCCCTCAAGCCCCTGTATTTCCTTAAGCCCCATCCGAGGCATTTCCGTGCCTGTCATGAAATAATGGGCCGTGCGAAGCGTTGCTTCCATCACACCGCCGGAGGCTCCAAAAATGGTACCAGCGCCAGAGTAATCGCCAAGGGGCGAATCAGCCACAGCCAGAAAATCCAGCTCGCTGAAAATAATCCCCGCCTGTTTAATCATGCGGATGAACTCACGGGATGTAATGGAAATATCCACATCAAAATAACCGCTGGCTGCCATATACTCGTTTCTTCGGATTTCATATTTTTTTGAAGTGCAGGGCATAATGGAGACCACAACAATATTTGACGGGTCAATCCCCATTTTTTGGGCATAATAGGTTTTTGTCAAGGTTCCTAAAATAGCGTGGGGCGATTTACAGGAGGAGAAATAAGGAATCATGTCGCTGTAGAATTTTTCCATGTAATCCACCCAGGAGGGGCAGCAAGTGGTGATCAAAGGAAGCCGCTCTTCATTTTCTTCCAAACGCTTTACAAGCTCACTAGCCTCTTCCATCACCGTGACATCAGCTCCGAAATTAGTATCAAAAACCTTTTTAAAACCTATCTTGCGCAAGGCATCATAGATCTGACCAACCAAATTGGTTCCCACAGGATAACCAAAAGCCGATCCAAGGGATGTCCTCACCGAAGGCGCGATCTGGGCAATACAGAATTTACCAGGATCACTCAAAGCCCGCCAAACACGGCCGGTATCATCCTGTTCGTAAATCGCGCCAACAGGACAATGAGCCGAGCACTGACCGCATTTCACACAGGGCGAATCATCAAGTGAAATATCACCCGCTGGTGTCATCAAGGTTGAGAGCCCCCGGTTTTTAAAGGTCAGGGCCCAGACATTCTGCTCTTCCTGGCATACCGTTAAACAGCGACCGCATTTGATGCACTTGCGGGAATCAAGAACAATAGCGCCGGTGCTGCAGTCCTTGGGAACATCGGAAACCAATGCAGGCAAGGTTTTTTCACGGATACCAAAATCCTCAGCCAACTGCTGAAGCTCACAGGTCCCGTTACGACCGCAGGTAAGGCATTCATTGGGGTGGGTACTCAGAATCAACTCCAGCACTGTTCGGCGTGTCGCAATAATCTCCGGGTCGTTGGTGACAACATCCATTCCATCTTCAGCTGGGGTACAGCAGGCGCGAAGCAATTGGGAACGCCCGGCAACACGAACCACGCAGATCCCGCAAGCACCTGTTGCCACCAGATCAGGATGTTTACACAAGGTCGGAATATTCACCCTGGCCTTGATCGCGGCTTCCAAAATAGTGGCTCCCTGTACTACCTCAACTGATTTATGATTAATCTTAAGGCATATCTTTGTGCTTTTATCTTTCATGAGTATCTACTTCCCGGGTTGTTATGTATCCTTCAATTTCCTCTGGGAAATATTTCAGGGTCGAAAACACTGGATTAGCCGCAGCCTGTCCCAAACCACAGAGTGACGCATTTTTCATGGCCATGCAAAGACGTTCCAGCAATGCCAAATCATCAAGAGTGCCCCTTCCCTTTCGGATTTTCTTCAGCACCCCCAAAACCTGGGTACTCCCGATTCGGCAGGCAGCGCAGCGCCCGCAGGATTCGTCCACGGCAAAATCAAGATAATATAAGAGCAAATCCAGAAGACTCACGGTTTGGTCAATAATTATAAATCCCCCTGAACCAATAAAAATCCCCAAGTCTCTGAGGCTTTCATACTCAACCTTTACATCAAAGAAAGGAGGCGGTAAAATCCCTCCCGAAGGGCCGCCTATCTGAACGGCCTTGACCATAGTGCCGGTTTCAGCCACACCAGCCATGTGATAAACAATCCTTCCCAAAGAAATACCCATTGGCACCTCAATTAAACCCGAATTAAGCGCTGAACCTGTTATAGAAAAAACCTTGGTACCGCTGTTCCCCTCAGTACCGATAGCCCTGAACCAATCAGCTCCATTTCGAATAATGGGAGGAATATTTGCCAGGGTTTTGACATTATTTATCACCGTAGGCATAGTCCAAAGCCCTTTTACCGCGGGATAGGGCGGCCGGTGAGAGGGTGTGCCCCTCTTTCCTTCCATAGTGGCAATCAAGGCTGTTTCTTCACCGCAAACAAAGGTACCGGCACCCAATCTCACCTCGCAATCAAAGGAAAAATCGGTGCCTAAAATATTGTTGCCCAAAAGCTTCCAGTCCCGGGCTTGTTCTATGGCTTGCTCAATACGGCTGGCTGCCAAAGCGTATTCAGAACGAATAAAAACCCAGCCCTTAGCCGCGCCTACAGCAAAACCAGCAATAATGATGCCTTCTATCACTGAAAAGGGGTCAGATTCCATAAGGCTGCGATCAATATAAGCCCCGGGGTCGCCCTCATCTCCATTACAAATAATGTACTTTTCTGCGGCTTGCTGTTTACGGGCAATGTCCCATTTGGCGGCTGTAGAAAAACCAGCCCCGCTTCGCCCTCTTAGGCCGCTTTTAGCCATCTCGCTTATCAAAGCTTCCGGGGTCATGGAGCTTAGCACCTTGACCAAGGCCATAAAGCCCTCTCGGGCAATATAAGACTGAATACGTGCAGGATCCACCTTACCGGTATTGGCCAAAACAATCTTCTTTTGTTCCGTAAAAAAAGGCAAATCCTGGGGAACAACAAACTGCTCAAGAAAATAGGGAAAGACAAAAGCGTCCTTTTGGCGAAAAACCTGAAGCACATATTCAAGAATGATCAAGCGAATCGTCAGGGAATCGATCTGCTTAAACAATACAGGCTCCCGGCCTTTCAGCTCGATGCGCACAAGAGGCCCCAGACTGCAAAGCCCCATGCAACCGGTGACAATCAATTTGATCCGGCCTGCAATATCATGGGAGGCAATACAATCGGTGATCGCCTGAATCACATCCTGACAGCCGGAACTCACACACCCTGTTGACCCGCAGGTATAAATTATTCCGTCATACTTTTCCAGGTCACGGCATTCCTGTTCAGCGGTTTCACAGAGCCTTTCATAACTCATCGACGCTCTCCCTTGCCTCACCCTGCCACTCTGCAAGAATCTGCTTAATCTGGAGGGGATCCACCTTACTGTAAACCTTTCCATTTATCACCAGAGCCGGAGCCAAGGAACAGCAACCAATGCAACGCACATACTGCAAGTGAAAACGGCCGTCAGAAGTTGTCTCGCCAATATGGATACCCAACACCTTTTCAAGCTTTTTCAAGAGCTGCCCCGATCCCTTTAAATGGCAGGCCGTGCCCGTGCACACCGAAATCACCACATCACCCGGAGGGCTCAATTTGAAATAATTATTAAAAGTCAACACTTCATAAATTCTGGCCAAAGGAATATCCAGTGCTTCGGATATTTCCAGAGTGGATTCCCTTGAAATATAACCCCTGTTTTTCTGAATCTCATGAAGAGTCATAAGAAGAGGACTTTGTTTATTTTTCCATTTACCCAGAATCTCGCTGATGGCGCTGTTCTCCATGGCAAAAGGATTTCCAGGCCGGCCTTTTGTTTCAGCCATTACGCCCCCTCTCCCTGACTAACAGGATTTTCAAACAAATCCACCTGAAAGCTGCTGCCCTTGCCCTCTTCGCTTTCCAGGGCAATCTTACCATGGTACAAATTGCTGATTTTCTGGAGAATCGACAAGCCCAGACCACTCCCGCTAATGGCATTGGTCTTCTCGTTTTTAATGCGGTAAAACTCGGTAAAAAGCTCTTCCTGATCCTCTTTGGACATACCAATACCCGTGTCACGAACCACGATGGTCAAATGATTCCCCCGTAACCCAAGACTCACATAAACATGCCCCTGGTCCACATTATATTTTACCGCGTTGGAAACAAGATTATTGAAAATAATCTCCATCTCCTGCTCATCAGATGTGAACATCAGCTTTTCCGGCGCGTCGAGGGCGATGGAAATCTGCCTTTCAGCAGCCACAACGCGATGGGTTTCCACAATTTCAGCAGCAAGGGCCGAAATATCCAGCTTCACAAGGTCACGTTTTTTGGAACCCGACTCAATACGCGTCAAATCGAGCATATCAAAAATCAGTTTGCGCATCCCCTCGATGCGTACCAGCGAGCGCTTTACCGGCTTTTCGTAAGCCCCTATGGAATCACCCATGATCTTGCCGTCAAGAAGATAAAGATAGGATTCAATCGCGGCCAAAGGAGCCTTTAATTCATGGGACAAAATGGATAAAAACTGAAAACGAATCTTCTTTTTTTCCTCCTCCAGTCGCCGGGCGTGACGGGCTGTAAGCAGATTGGTCCCAAGACGTGTCAAACTGAAGCAAAGCTCATCAGGAGTAAAAGGCTTAATCAGAAAATCGCCAGCCCCGTTCTTGATAGTGTTCACCATCACCTCAATATGGGTGAAATCGGAAATCACCACACAGACCAGTTCGGGCTGCAAGGTCTTGGCCTCCGCCATTACCCTTTCAGGATCCATGGACTCAGGATTATAACAGCAAATCAGAATATCACATTTCTCAACACCCAAAAAATCACGGGTATGGGCCCAATTATCGGAAACCGAACAGGCAAAATCAGCCCTTAGCTTCAATTCAGGAATCACAATAAAATGGCCCTGAATCACACTTTCAAGCCCGCCGCGAATCTGTTCATTCTCGATAAAAACATGAAGATTCAAAATCGTTTTATCCAACATCAGTGAAATTATATTTTTTTTAGCCCTGCTGTGTCAAATTGTTTCTATTTTTTTCCATTATATTAATGAAGGGGGCGTTGCCCGGAAACCTGGACCCTGTCCATTCAGCCTGATCAGCATCACCGCCCCACCCTACACTTCGGTTCCGGGCCGGGCTTTTCAGGGCTCCGCTTTGCTCCGAAATCCTCGCCTGCCAATAAAGCAGGCTGCGGGTTTCAGGGTATTATTTTTGAAAAAATAATACCCTGCCCTTACAATCCCTAACGCATTAGTATCAAGTCATTCAAGATAAGCACTACAGGCAATCCTGAACTCCTCCTGAGAAGAACGGAAGCCCTTTTCCTTTGGCAAAAAAGTCTTGTCAAAGTCCATTGCCCTTTGTGCATCCACATCATAAACATCACTGTGCTTTATTTTCCAGCTCTGCTTTTTCAACCACCCCTTTTCAAGCTCAAGTGCCAGTAAAGCATAGGGAAATTTCCCTGTGGTGTCAGCAATATTCAGACTCTTTGACCCAACAAAGCCAAGTTTGCAGTAGTAATGGGGATGCCCGTAAATAACAATAAGTTTATGACCCATTTCAGCTGCTATTTTCAGCGAATGCCGAATCAATGCTGAGCCTATTCCCATCTTCTGGAATTCCGGTAAAACACTAACAGGGCCAAAACAGAGCACATCCCGACTATCCTGGTTTTCATTAATAAGCCAGGCTTTGGTGTACATGATGCTCCCCACAATCTTGCCATTTAGCTCTGCCACAAAATCGAGCTCTTGAATAAAATCAGGATGCTGCCGCATTTCATGAACCAGATAATGCTCATCACAACCAGAAACATGAACATCCCAAAAGGCTTCGCGGGTAAGCTCTTCCACGGTTCGAAAATCTTGATCTTTTTCATGTCGTATATGAATATTCATGATTAAGAATAATTGATAATCTGATTTAAAACAATAGAAGTATTTTCAAAGAAGGACATATAGCCTAATCGGAAATAAAAACACTTTGATGTAAAAAATCCACAATAGAAAAAATGAGACATAACCATCCCTAACGCGATAATCAAAAGAATAATCCTCAAATCCTTTAACACTTTTTCCTGAATTACAGGAGAAACAAATTTACTTTCCACCAAAACACCCTGGAAGCCTCAAAAATTATCATTAAAAAAATTAAATAGTAAATCGAAACACTTATTGCGCTTTCGTTTTATCTCTGATAATACCTTCATTAAGTTTCGTTATATTTCGATAAATTTCGATAAATGACTTTTTTATTTTTGTTTTCATGCTATAATATTAGAAGAAAAAAACAATTTTAAGAAAAGGAGGTTTTATTTTATTTCACTTTTGGTAAATATTTTTTTATCTGAATATACCCTTCAAATTCAGATAAAGCTATGAGAAAGCATTTTATCAAAAGGGCTATCATGAAAGCCGTAAAAATCCCGACTTTCAGATTAGCCATAACATCAAAAAAAGCACGATGGAATCAATTAAAAGAAAAACAAAAAAAACAAAAGCCCTTTTAATTTCAAACATTTCATCGCGCTGGCCTACTCATTAGTAAAAGTAATTTAAATGGAAAAGGAGTAATACCAATGAAAAAAATTTTTGCACTCTCCCTGCTGTTAATACTCGGGATAGTTCCCCTATTGGCAGCCGAATGTGGAGACATAAACAATGATGGAAAAGCAGATATTGTTGACGCCTTATTGTGCGCCCAGTATTATGTAGGGCTGGAACCCACTGGAATATATACAGAAATGGCAGATGTTAATGGCGACAGTAACATCAATATTGTGGACGCTCTTTTAATCGCCCAATTCTATGTGGGGCTGATTGATGAATTGGAAGGATGCAGTGGTTCAAACCCAACTCCCCTAACACCAACAGATCCGCCTCCAACCCCCATTGCCATTGATTTGACCATCGCGGTAAACTGCGGAGGGCCGGCATACACAGCAGCAGATGGAACCAAATTTACCGCTGACAGCGGATTTTCCGGTGGTTCTACAACGACCAATAGCAAAAGCATTTCAAACACCTCCGATGACACCCTCTATCAGAGTGAAAGATACGGTGACTCATCCTATACCTTTGAAGTTCCTAATGGCGTGTTCGAGATAAGCTTCCATTTCGCGGAAAATTATCACAGTTCTTCAGGTTCACGCTCCTTTGACGTAACTATTGAAGATGAACAGGTCATTAATAATCTTGATATTTACAGTGAAGCCGGTGCCAGCACGGCTCTTGTCGAAACCATCAGCCAGGTTGAGGTCAAGGACGGGGAACTCAATATCAAGTTTATCACTGAAAATGAAAACGCACTGATCAATGCCATCAAAATCAGCGCCACGGCTTTGTCAGGTGAACCTGTTGCCAGTTTCACCATAGAGCCCAGCCGGCCCAAGCCTGGTGAGGCCGTAAGCTTTGATGCTTCAAAATCCTTTGACCGCGACGGCTCAATCCGCTCCTATTCTTGGAGCTTTGGAGACGGCGCTTCAGGAACAGGTGTCAAAGCCACGCACACCTATCCGGAAGGTACTTACGACGTAACCCTGACAGTAACCGATAACGAAGGTAAAACAGGCAGCAAAACGACCTCCATCAAGGTGTCCGAAGCCTCAAACTCCGGCTCTGCCGAGGATTCAGGCCTGGATATTCAGGTGGGCTCACCCAATGGTTCAAACGGCGGCTCCTCCAACAAGCTCCCCGATCCTTTCACCATGTGGAATGGATCACAGGTCAAAGACATGGAAGACTGGCGAATCCGTCGGCGGGAACTGGTGGTTGAAATTGAAAAACGAATTTTAGGCGCCAAAGCGCCGCCTCCAGCCACTATAGGCGGAACTGTCAGCGGCAGCGTATCATCATCAAGCTATACTGTCACTGTCAACAATCCAGGGGGAAGCACCTCCTTTTCGGACAGCATAAAACTACCAACTTCCGGTTCAGCTCCCTACCCGGCCATAATTGTGGTCGGCGGCATGAATAGTTTAAGCTCCACACTTCTCAACAGTGAAGGGATTGCCACCATCAACTACGATGCCTATAAAATTGCTTCAGAAGCATCGGGGAATTTTACAACCGGAAAATATTATGATGCTAACCCAGACTATCGCGGAAAAACCGGTGCTCTGGTAGCCTGGGCCTGGGGTGTCAGCCGAATCATCGATATGCTGGAAAAAAATCCAGGCGTCATCGATCCAAGCAAAATCGCCATTCATGGCTGTTCCCGTTTTGGAAAAGCCGCCTTTGTCATCGGCGCCTTTGATGAACGCATCGCCCTTGGACTTCCCTACGAACCCGGCACAGGCGGCGCGGCGCCGCTTCGATCACTTCCATCACTGGGCGGTCAAAGCCTTAGCGGCTGTATTGGTGAAGCCAGCTGGTTCGGACCAACGGCCGGAAGCTACTCTTCAAGCATGGCAGTTGACATGAGCGACGTTGCTGCCATGTACGCCCCTCGCGGTGTGCTCTTAATGGATAACCCCCACATCGATCACCTGTCATACAAAGCCAATTACCTGGGCATGGCCGCGGCCTACGAGGTTTACAAAGCCATGGGACAATCAGGAGCATTATGGTATTTGGGTAATACAGGAAACGGCAATCACTGCAGCACCCGCTCTGAATATGAAGCAGCTCAAAGAGCCATGATCCGCAGATTCCTCAAAGGACAAAATGTGGAAACAAAAGGCGGCCTGGACAAACATTCCAACCATGGCAATATCGATGTTGCCGGATGGACCAGTACCTGGAAGAAAGGCAGCATTTCGCAATAACAAATCACTTATAAAATAAGTTTTCCTGTGACCCGTCGATCTTTTTTAAAGATTGGCGGGCCCGGGAGGGCTTGATTAACCGGATATTTAGCAATATCAAATGAATTCAGGGCAAAAATCCTTCCAGTCGGATAAGACATCACCCCAGCTTCCATCTCATCAAAAGGCCTTTTGCCTCGCAATGTTACTGGGGATTCTCTTCAGTGTCGCGGGCTTGTCGAGTTGGTATACCTATATCCATCTCAAAGGGTAAGGCCCTAAAGCGCTCCCCATCATACCACAAGGACCACAGAATCGACTTGCTTATTCACATGAAAGCTCTGCTTCAATCCCCTGCAAACCACCTCGTATTCACCAGGGAAACCCTGAAAAACCACTTTCCCCTTTTCATCGGTCACCAGTTTTTTTTCAGCCACCCACCAGTCACCTTTTATCAGATTTTCAAGAGCCTTGAAGGATGGCTTTTCAGAAAGATCCTCACGAAGAAGACCTATCGGCGCGTTAAGCCAGCCTTTGTCTAAAAACCCCCAGAGTGTAATAGCCTCTACCTGGGGACAGGCCATAAGAATCTTGAATAAATCGCTAAGCTCCCTGGCCTGGCGCTCCTCGCCTTCGACCGTGCTGGGCCAGTCATCGATCTGATAGTCGTTGAGGTCAACAATTTCCGGCGGCATAAGGTGACCGGAAACAAGGGAAATTTCAGTCATGTGAAGCGGTAAATTATAGCGGGAAAAACGATCCAGAATATCAAGTATTTGAGCGCGGCCTCGGTAGCCCTGGTGCATATGGGTTTGAAGGCCGATGGCATCAATGGGAATACCCCGTTCAAGGCAACCTTCGATGAGGATTTCAAAGGCTTCGGTCAGGTTAAAATCATTCAAAAGCAGAACAGCTCCAGGATTGGCCTCTCGTGCCTGGTTAAACATCTCCTCCAGTAATGGAAAGCGCCCCATTTCCAGGCATAAACGGGTCATGGCATTATCGTATTTATCAAAAATCGGCATAATCACGGCTTCGTTCACCACATCCCAGATTTCTATCAAACCTTTAAAATCATGCATTTCACGAATAATGCGGCCTTTTTGCAACTCCAGGATTTCCTGATTGGTGTAAGACAAAAGCCACTCATTATTAACACTGTGCCAGCAAAGGGGATGGCCTTTAACCTTGCAACCGCGGTCAATATGCCACTGGGCGGCTTTTTGCAAGCCCTCGGTAAAGGGCTTTCCTTGCTCGGGTTCAAAGCTGCCCCAGTAAAATGGCAGGGTGATGAAATTGAACAATTCATGAACCTTGGCATCGCGTTTAAGAGAATATTCTTTTTTTTCCGCGTCCAGTTTGTTCATGGCCAGTGGAATGGTTTCAAAACCAGTGTTACCAAACATGAAGTCATAGCTTTTCTGGCGGAGGACAATTTCCTGACGGCTGATAGGCCCGTTATCTTTGGAATTTATCTTCACTTCAGTTTTAACGCTACGAACATCTCGAATTCGCTGGTCAATTTCCGAATCGGAAAGAATGGTTTTCTTTAGCATATTAATTTCCTTTATCTACTTTCTTGTCACTCATTATAAGCGGAAGTTGAAATATCTTCAATTAGTTTATCCAGAACTTTAGATAGCTTTGATAAATGATTCGATCACACGCGCGCAGTACGAAATAGTGTAAGGACAAAAAAAGCTGCCCGACGAGATCATCAGGCAGCCAGAAAATTCATGCAAAAATCAGCCTTCGTGAAAACTGGCCATTTCCCCGATCTGAGGTATCTGACCTGCCTTTTTCTTGATATTCTGATGAACAATAGCAGTCACACCAGTTGAAAGCCCGTAAAGGTTCAAAAAGCCGGTAGCGTCGTGATGATCATAGGAACTCTCGCCAAAGGAGGCCAGATCCTCGATATAGAGCGAGTAAGGCGACATGCGGCTCACAATAATGATGTTGCCTTTGTAAAGGGCCACCTGGACCGAACCGGTCACATAATGCATGGCCTTGGCCATAAAGGCATCGAGGGACTCGCGCAGATAGCTGAACCACTTGCCCTGATAGACCATCTGGGAGTACTTGATGGCCAGGGTCTGCTTCAGACTGAGAATTTCGTTATCCAGACACATCATCTCGAGCTCGCGAAGGGCTTTGTAAAGAATGGTGCCGCCGGGAGTTTCATAAATACCGCGGCTCTTCATGCCCACCACGCGGGTCTCTATCACATCGTCTCGGCCAATGCCGTTGTCCGATGCCAGCTTGTTACAAGCGCTAAGAATGTCCACAGGCGCCATCCTTCTGCCGTCAAGGCCAACAGGCATGCCCTTTTCAAAATCAATGGTCACCAGTGTTTCCTTGTCAGGAGCATCCTTGGGAGATTTTGTCAGCTGGAACAAACTTTCCTGTGGTCGATTCTCGGTGCTTTCAAGATCACCGCCTTCATGACTCATGTGCCAGATATTGGCGTCGCGGGAGTAGATATTCTTCTTGGAAATATTCCCAAGAGGGATACCGTGCTTTTCGGCGTATTCGATCGCCTGCTCACGGCTGGTGATGTTCCAAAGCCGCCAGGGCGCGATCACTTTCAAATGGGGCGCAAGGGCCTTGTAGGTCAACTCAAAACGCACCTGGTCATTGCCCTTTCCGGTACAACCATGACAAACCGCGTCAGCTCCTTCTTTCAGGGCGATCTCTACCTGGCGCTTTGCTTGCAGGGGCCTCGCTATGGAAGTGCCCAGAAAATACTTGTTTTCGTATAACGCGCCTGAACGAAGCATTGGCCAGAGATAATCCTTTACGAATTCCTCTGTTATGTCCTCAAGGTAAAGTTTCGAAGCCCCGGACTTCAAAGCCTTTGCTTCCAGCCCGCTAAGGTCTTCATTCTGCCCCACATCAGTACACACACAGACAACCTCGGGGTTATCATAGTTTTCCTTGAGCCAGGGTATGATGATCGACGTATCCAGTCCACCCGAATAGGCCAGTACAATCTTTTTTATTTTTTCACCTGCCATATTATCCTCCTAAAGAAATATCCCGGCTCCATGCACGTGAGCCGGGAAAAATTTTATATTTAATATTTGTTATGCATTTGGGCGTTTCCCCGGCCCTTCCATTTTATTTCAGGGCCAGGGCCGGGCTTTGCGCAGCTCCGCTTCGCTTCGGCCTCCTCGCCTGCCAATTGGGCAGGCTGCGGGGTCTGCCGCGAGGTTTTTGAAAAAACCTCGCGGCGCTGCTCCAATCCCTAACGCGCTTATAGCATAATCAATGCTTTGCGATTCCTTCGCCGGTTAAAGCGTCCGGATCACTTCTTCAAGTATCTCCACGCCTTTTTTAAGCTCATCTTTGGTGATCACTAAAGGCGGAGCGATGCGGATGCGGTCTTTTCCGGCAACCAGCAGCAACAAACCATGGTCAATCGCTGTGTCGTAAAGTTTTCCCAGTTTTTCAGAGTCCTTTAAAACCATACCAGCTAACAATCCCTTGCCCTTTACTTCACCAAGAATATCATACCTGGACGAAAGCTCTTCCAATAACCCGGCCAAGTACTTGCCCTTGTCAGCCACCTCCTGAATGAATGCCGGGTCTGAAAGCTTTTCAAACACCTTCAATGCCACAGCCGTAGTTACAGGGCCGCCGCCAAAGGTAGTGCCATGCTCGCCCTTCTGAACCAGCTTGTTCACTTTGGCTGGTATCAATGTCGCGCCTAAAGGTAGACCGGCAGCCAGGGGTTTAGACAGCGCCAGAATGTCAGGTGTCAATGTTGTATCCTGCCAGGCGAAAAGACTGCCGGTTCGTGACAAACCTGTCTGCACTTCATCGATAATAACAAGCACATCCAGTTTTTGACACAAAGCCTGAAGCTCCTTTGCAAAACCAGGATCAATCACCTCAAGGCCCCCTTCACCCTGAACCACTTCAATAATAACCGCGGCATAAGAAAAATCCAGCTTGGCCTTCAAATCGGCAATATCGTTGTATTTGGCCAAAACAGAGCCGTCCAGCAAAGGCTGGAAAGGTGCCTGGTATTTTTCCTTATGAGTCACAGACAAAGCCCCCAGGGTCCTGCCATGAAAGCCCTCGGTAAAACTCATGAGCTTATGATGGCCAGTACCTTTGGTTCGAAGCGCGTAAAGTCGCGCGTATTTTATGGCTGCCTCAATGGCCTCAGTGCCGGAATTACAAAAATGGACTGCCTCAAAAGGGCCGGTTGCCACTAGTTTTTCCGCCAGCTTGACCGCTGGCTCTGTGCTGTAAAGATTCGACACATGGATAAGTTTCTTCATTTGGTCATAGGCTGTTTTTGCCAGGTCTTCATTACCATAACCCAGGGCGTTCACGCTAATGCCAGCGGCAAAATCCAGGTATTTGTTTCCATTGGTATCGTAAAGATAAACCCCTTCTCCTTTATCAAGCATCAAAAAATCGGAAGCATAGTTGTTTGGAAAAAATGGTTTGTGTTTTATAGCTTTATTGCTTATAAGCATAATAAATCCTCCGTAAAATTAACTTCTACCGAAAAAATCGGCTTCTCAAAATTATTGAATAATGCGGCTGCCTGCATCACCTGCAATAAGTGAATTCAGGTCGCCTGCTTTTAAAAACTGGCCGATGATGATTTCACCGACACCGCCCGACAGGGCTTCAATGGACGACTTCACTTTGGGGATCATGCCGCCCTGGATCACTCCCGACTGAATCTCCGATTCAGCCTGAGAAACCGAAAGTGTTTTCAGCACCTGGTTGTCCTTCAGGATGCCGGGAATGTCCGATAAAAAAACCAGCGACTTGGCCCTCAAACTCATGGCTATAGGAAAAGCGGCTTCATCTGCGTTGATGTTTAGGGGCCGTCCCTTTTCATCCATGGAAGTGGATGCCAACAACGGAAGAAAGCCATCCTCCAGCAGCCGGTTTAAAAGCTCCGGGTTCACTCGCCGCACTTTTCCAGTGTGGTTGGTTTCACTGCCTTGGAGCCCAATGGCTTCGCCGATAAAACAGCCGCCATCGGAACCTGTCAAGCCGACAGCATTAAACCCCTCTTGATAAAAAAGCCGTACCAGCCGTTTATTGATAAGCCCCGAAAGCATTTGGTCAACATATTTCATTTCCTCGGACGATGTCATCCGGATACCATTCACAAATTTCGGTTCAATGCCAAAATGTCTACTCAATGCGGACACTTCCGCCCCGCCTCCATGGACAATAATAAAAGAGTAGTTCTCTGCTATTTTTTTCATGTCAGAAGCCAGGGCCAAAATCATATTTTCCTGGCCTGCCATGGCACCGCCGATTTTGATTAGAATGGTATCTTTTTTCATAAAATCTTCCTTATATTGATAAATAAATTCTGCCGCTACCTGAAATCAGACTCCCCGAAGAAACGCATAACCGGATTCACTCAACAGCTTATCGCCAATAACGCGTTAGGGATTGGAGCGGCATGAAATGTTTTTTCAAAAAACATTTCATGAAACCCACAGGCGCGATTTTTTCGCGCCGAGGATTTTGTAACCGCGTAAAGCCCGGCGCTTGCCGGCCCCTGGGCCGGACAAGGGCAACGCCCAAACTCATACACTCAAAAGTGTCAAATCAGACCTCATTTGTCTGCTTCAAGGCAGTGGTCTCCTCAAAACCAAAACGGATGTTCATAGCCTGAATAGCATTTCCCACAGCGCCTTTCACCAAATTGTCGATAGCTGAAAAAAGATAAAGGTAATCACCTTCAAAATGCCAGCTGATATCACAGCGATTGGTACCCCAGACATCGCGGGACTGGGGAATATCCTTGCGAAGCTGAATGAATGGCTCAGCGCCATAGGCTTGGGCATAACAAGCCTTCACAGCCTCTGGAGTTGTTTTGGTCGACGTCTCACAAATAATGGTGGCTGTCATTCCCCTTTTTAATGGCGCCAGATGAGGAGTAAAAAGCAGATAGGCGCTGTTGTTCACATTCAAAAGCTCCTGCTCGATTTCAAAGGCGTGACGATGAGTCCGCCCCGGAAGATAGGCACCCGTATTCTCGGTGCGTTCGCAAAACAAATAATTATCGGCCAGCTTTTTACCCGCGCCTGATATGCCGCTGATGGCGTTCACAATCACCCTTGGGCCTATGAGGCCAGCCTTCAGCAAAGGCAAGGTTGGCAGAAGGCTACAAGTCGGATAACAACCGGGATTGGCAATAATGTCGGCACTTTTCAACTGAGGCCTGTACCACTCGCACAGGCCAAAGACAGCCTGTTTGGCCAAATCCGGCCTGGGCATTTTTTCCTTGTAGGCTTTTTCAAAAACAGCCTCGCTTTTAATGCGCAGGTCAGCTGATAAATCGATAACCACACTTTTACCGAAAAAAGGCTCGCAAATCTCGGCAGATTTAATGTGCGGCAGAGCCGCAAAAACCACATCAGGCTTCATCGCCAACGCTTCGTCCACTGAAACAGTTTTATGGTTCACTGCCGCGGTTTTTTCAAGCACATCCTTGCCAAGTCCGGGATCCAGCTCCTGAACCGGAATTCCTGATTTGGAAGAAGAGGCAGGAATCACCACTTCCAAATCATTGTGTTTGCTTAAATATCGTATCAGACTCAAGCCTGTGTAACCGCTTGTACCCAAAATAGCTGCTTTCATAAAATTCCTCCCTTAAAATCGGTTTTTTTGCTGATTCCCTGGGCCAGTTCTTCAGGACTAATGTCCTGAACCGGCACAATCAAAATTGTGTCATCGCCGGCAATGGTTCCCAGAATCTCGGGAATTTTCAGCTGATCCAAAGCCCTGGCTACGCTTTGGGCGTGGCCAGGCAGGGTCTTTACCACTCCCAAATTATTGGAAAAATCCATGCTCAAAAAACCACGACTAAAATCCTGACGCAAAATCTCGGCACTTTCGCTTACACCCTCGTCCTGGATAAAGGTGTAAAAATAACCGCCCTTTCCATCAGAAGCTTTCACCACCTTGAGGAGCTTCAAATCCCGGGACAAAGTAGCCTGGGTAATGGAAAAGCCCTCGGATTCCAGACGCTCCAGAAGTTCTTCCTGGCTCTGCATATGGCTCGACTGAATCAGACGCCGAATAACCGAAAGCCTTTGGTTTTTATCATCAATCATGGTTTTGCCTTTTTGTATATTTATACAACTACGCGTATAAATATACGCCCAATATATTGATATTGTCAATAGGGTTTATTTTTTTTTCAGAAATTTACTAAACGACTTAGGGCTAAGGCAAAATGTTATCAATTTTTATAGTGCGTTCTAAAGTGAAACGATGAAGAAATTGCTCTTAGTTGAATAATAAACATTCGGTCAGGGGAGCAAACACTTTTTCAGCCGAGCAATGTGCTTGCTGCAACCGGGATTCTTCATTGCGCTTCATTGCGCTTCACTGCGTTCAGAATGCGGCAGGGGCGGACGGATCTCTGTCATCCTGAGGAGGAACGACAAAGGATCTCGGCCTGTTTAAAGACCTGGTTTGCAAAAATAGTCGCTCCCTACAAAATCAAGATTCTTTACTCCCCTTTGCCGCGTTTAGACTATGACCACAACTCGCCTGCCGAAGAGCTACGAAATTTCCGGGTATTTTATTCAACCCAAGTTACATCAACAGTCCATAGGGCAAAAACAAATATGCTCTATTGAAAAATGACTGCAAAACACATAGAATTGAAACATCAAAATAATTAGGATAAAAAGGGAAAACACCATGAATTATAAAAAAGAAAACAAGGAAGCCTGGAACGAAGCCTTTTTCGCCCACAAGAAGGGCTGGGAAAAATCCCCTGTTGAAACAAGTCTTTTAAGGGGAGAATGGCTGATCAACAACCCTCTCATCGCCGAATTGGAAAACATTGGAATCAAAGGAAAATGCCTGGGCCAACTTTGCTGCAACAACGGAAGGGAATTGCTTTCAGTTCTGAAAATGGGAGCAGCCAAGGGATACGGCTTTGATATTGCTGATAATTTTATAACAGAAGCAAAACGCCTTGCCTGCTTGCTGAATCTTCCAGCGGAATTTATAACCAGCGATATCCCGGAAATTCCAGAGGATTACAACAAAAAATGCGACATCCTGATTATCACCATTGGAGCCCTTTGCTGGTTCCAGGACCTCTTTCCCTTTTTTTCCAAAGCCGCGGACCTCTTAAAAACAGGCGGCTGGATCATCATCAACGAACAACACCCCTTCACTGATATGATAGCCGCGCCAGGAGAGGCTGAATTCGACGAAAGTTCACCAAACACACCAAAACACTCATATTTCCGAAAGGAACCCTGGATCGAGTCGCAAGGCATGGATTATATAGGCGGCACGTTATACAACTCAAAAACTTTTTACAGCTTCAGCCATAGCATGTCGGAAATCATTAACAATCTTAGCCTAAACAACTTTCACATCAAAAAGCTTCAGGAATATGATTATGATATTTCGTCGAGGTTTTCCCATTTATCGCAAAAAGGATGGCCCCTTTCCTATCTGCTTTCAGCCCAAAAGGTCTGAGAGCAAAGTCATATTGATTTTCTCCTTCAACCATCATTTTCCTCGGGCATGGCCTGGGCACATCATTCCTTCATAATAGCCTTGATCTTCAAAACAGGCACCCTTGGCCCATGACCGGCCCAGGCCCTTCAGCATACTTGCACAGGAAGCTGTTGTGACACAGCACATACAACACATCAGCCCTGTATTTCGAGCTTGCGCACCAAGCTTACAGAAGGGCTATAAACGCGTTGCTTTTATGACCAGCGTTGTTGTTAAAAAACTCGGCTACAGGGCTTGTCCCTGGGGCCTTAAGCCCAAAGATGATTTATTTTCCCAAAACACTATCTTTTTCCAAGTCCAGCAGCACAGGGCAGGAAGCGCCAAAGCCAGAATCAATAAAAATCGTCCTATTTATTGAAATGTTTCTTGACATGGCCCCAGGCTTTGTTTAAATTTTATCTATGCTGAAACAGGGGGCAAAGGATGCAAATTAAAGATAGTGATATATTCACTTTGATTGAGAAAATCAACGATCATTACAAAAACAACATCAACAACCGATTTTTAAGAAAGGCCCTTCTCATGATGACAATTTCTCAATCAACACTGGACAGGATCGACGGAATAGACGATCGCATGTCCTATGCCAGACACGAAGGCTTCCGTTTTCAGGAAATATACGACTTTATTCTGGCCTCTGCCTCCTTTGTTTCATCAGCCAAAAAGGAAATTGCCCCCAGGTTAAAATCACTTGTAAGCGGAACATCTGTCAGCGGGCGAACGGAACTTAAAAGCGAGGGTGATAAAATCCTGCAAAATATGGCTGTGAGCAATTTCAGCTCAAACCTGGGCATTCTGGCAGACATGATAAACGAACTTTATTTGAAAACCGTCGCAACAGATCGCAAAATGCACGAAAACAAGAACTGCGAGTTTGAAAAGAATCCAGAATTAAAGAATGTTGGACAATTACTGATAGAATAATCAGGCTATAATTTTTTGAGCATACAGCCAATCCTTTCCCTAATCAAATTGGTTCATTTTCAGAAAACAAGGAGTATTGTGTGATTTATCTCGTTACAATTGTGGTTCTCACCTTGAGCATTTCAGCTTTGTGCTCATTATCCGAGGCCGCTCTTTATTCATCCCGCCTTCCCTATCTTGAATCCATAAAGGAAAAATATCCCAAAAACCGCAGTGTAAGTCTTTTTATAAAAATGAAGAACAATGTGGAAATACCCATAACCAGTATCCTTATTCTCAATACCATAGCCAATACAGCCGGTGCCACCCTGGCTGGCATGTTCGCGGCCAAGGAATTGCCCGCGCCCTGGATTCCTCTTTTCTCAATCGCTCTCACTTTAGGAATTCTCATTTTCGCGGAAATTCTACCCAAAACCTATGGAGCTGTTGCCTGGAAAACCATTTGGGGGAAAATTTCCTGGCCTCTTCATTTTGTGAGCATTCTGCTTTGGCCTTTGATCAAATTATCCCAGTTTATGCTTCGCCTGGTCACAAAAGGGAAAAAAACAGGAAGCGTTTCAGAAGAAGAGATAATCGCTCTGGTAAAACTCGGTGCCAGAACCGGTGAAATATCTCAAATGGAAAACAGCATTATCCAGAATATTCTCAAACTTGAAGATATTCAATTAGAGGATATCATGACACCACGGCAAATGATTTTTTCACTGGATGAATCCATGCTCCTCACCGAGGCAAGAGAATTGGTTGAAGCCAAGGGGTTTTCACGAATACCGGTTTATCAGCAGGACAAGGAAAAGGTAAATGGCTATATTCGCGTCAACGATCTGTTGGCCACCCGAAACATAGCCAGGGAAAATCTTCGCTTAAAAGATATCTCCATGAGCATAGATAAAAAGCCAGCCACCATGAACTGCCTTACCCTGCTCATGGAATTCCTCAAAAACCGTCACCACATCGCCCTGGTACTGGACGAATATTTTCAGGTACACGGAATTGTCACACTGGAGGATTTGCTTGAAACCATGCTGGGCCATGAAATTGTTGATGAAACAGACCAGTTCGTTGATCTCCAAAAAGAAGCCAGAAAAAGACTCAAAAAATCTTCCACCCACAGCTCCAAAACATGATCATCCCACTTTCCGCGCTAAAATAGTAATTTCTTAAATTATAGATAAATAGAAAAGGCTTTTTGGAGCTTGCCCCAGCCCTGAAAAGGGGCTCGGGCCGGGCTTTGCACCACTGCGGCTTCGCCTTCGAAGGTTTCCGGGCGGAAATCATCCGCCCGGAAACGCTTTGTTGGACTATTTTTGAAAAAATAGTCCAACATGGTTCCAATCCCTAAGCTGTTATTTCTGAATGCCTATTTTAGCTGAAACAAAAATATTCTGAAAAACAGGGCTGCCTTAAAGGTTCATAAGCCCTTTGTCAGCTCAAAAAACACTTTCCTGAAACCAATTTCAGAAAAGGGCGGAAAATGATCAATTACTCGGCTTACATCCCATCGGATTCATAAACAGCAGCATCAATAACCTTATCATCAGCCCCTTTCGAATCCGACGCGCCAATATCATTTTTTTCAAGAATATCCTTTGCCAAGGACAAATCCTCTAAAAAATCCTTGAATTCATTATAAAAAATGGACTGGTTCTGATAGCGCCCTATAAAGCGATTCATGTCCGCTTCTTTCTCTTTAAACAAAGCTTCCTTGGACCCAATCCCTTTGATAGCACCAAGGGCCTCAAGATAATCCACCGAATCATAGGCAGCCAAAACTGCCACAACATCGGGCTTTATCAAGTCCATAATAGGCTTAAGTTGAGAAACACATTCCTTATCAAACTGATTAAAGCTTAATACCTCAGTGCCATTAAAATTATCTTCGATATAATAAACATACTTTGTATATTTTTTAGGATCAGGAATAATAACCTTTAGCCAGTTTTGCTTCTGTAAAGTCTCCATACTGACAATCACAAAATCCATTCGTTTAAAGGTCAGATCCGTAGCGCTTTCACCTACGACAGTGGGGCTTTTATAGAGATTAATCCTTTGTTTGGCAATACCCAGTTTTGTATCAAAAGCAAAGCCGCCTTCATAACTCCAGCCAATATCGCCTGCAATATTTTTGAATAAAGCCATTTCATGCTCTTTATCCCTCTGTTCTTTATATTTAAAACCAAGATAAGTTAGCTCATCATACAAATAAGCCCTTGAAACCACTTTGCCCGCAAAGGAACTGCCTTCCTGCAGGCCTTGACTTTCACGAATCATGACTGCATTCTGTTCCGGCGATTCCCGAAAAAGTATATTTTCAGCCACTGTCCAGCCGGTTCCAGCCTGGGACTTGATTTTATACCAGGTTGTCTCATTTCCATCAGCGTTTTTTTTCACAACAGCGCTATTGGGATTCAAGCAGCTCACAAGACTGAAAGCCTTTACTGTGGCTGTGCTGGTTCCGGAACCTGGAGATTCATACAATTGTATGGCATTTTCCTTTACAACAACTGTATCGCTAGTGTCATTTATTTTCTCTTCACAATCAAATAAAAAGAAAGTCACAAAAAGACATATTAAAAATAAAATCCTTTTAGTCATTCAATTTCCTCCTAATCGAATTTCAATCATTACTGATAATATTCATCAAATTTTATACAGAAATCTGAAAACTTTCAAGGAATTTTTCCATATCAAAATGCTGTTCAAAAAGAGATTCGATCTCATCGATTTTTATTCTGTCAAATAATTCCAATTTAGTGTTTTCAAAGAGTTGCAGAATCTTTGCTTCAGCTGTTGCTATATCTTCCTGAACAAAAATAGAGGGAATATTCGCCTCAAGAACCGCGTCTCTCACGTCATTTTCAAGATCATGATACTGGGCGCCTGTTAGTATCAGACCCGCCAGGGGAGCTTCGTCCTTTTCAATTAAATTCTGATTATATTGAATAATTTTTCTGATATTGGCCCCTTTGTTCCCTTTAGCCACCACCAAGGCCTGGGGAACCAGAAAACGTTCAGGAATGAAATTTTCCGTTGCCAGGGTAATCATTTTAGCACAAAGGGGCGGCACGCTCCAGGAAATATCATCAGGATCACCAAGAACCTGGCAACCGGCAAATTCCCTTTTCAATATACGCATCGATGGATTCTGCAAGCTATTTATTTGGGGAAAGAACCCCAATATACTCAATTGCCCGCCAACAGCCCCAAAACGTTTATTCAACAGGTCTTCGGTGATATATTGCTTAACGGTTGATATTTTATCTGGCAATAATTTATTAAAAATAATACCTCTAACACGGCTTTTTTTATACAAAAAATAGGAAAGATCGACTTCTAACATATCAAGGGCTTTGCCGATTCCGCCGCCAGATAAAAAAATAATTTCAGCATCGATCAGATTAGCCACCTTGGCATTAGAAAGCCCGACTATACCGCCAACACCAGGATGACCGGTTCCTTCGGCAATAATAATTTCCTTATCAGACAAGGCTTTCACGGCTTTAGCTATTCTATCCTTTAAGCGCCGGCTTTCGGCAACAGGATCGGATGTTGAAAGAAACTTTTTGGTAAAACCCGAGGCCAGAATCACAGGTGACACCAAGGTCAGATCAAGCTCGGTAAGACCTGAAAATTCCTTAATAAGATGAGCATCTTTCTCAATTATAATGCCATTTGGCAAAACATCCACTTTTTGACCAACAGGTTTTATATAGGCGATGCGACTGGGCTCAATCACCTTTGTCAATAATGACAGCAGACCTAGACTGGTTACAGTTTTACCAGCATGCTGCCTAAAACCTGTAATATAAATAACCTTAGGTGCCATAAACCATCCTCACAATCAACTCGCCTCTATTTCAGCTCCAAATACCAAAAAAACATCCAACCACAGCCTTAACACCAGCTAGAAGATTGTGTTTTTAGTATATCTTCTCTACTAGTCCATTTCAACTATAAAATAATTTCATTTTATATGGTCGCGTGAAAATTTAGGTTTCCCCGTAACCAAATTCCAGCATTTGTAAAACCACAACATCTTTTGCCAGTGAATATACCATTAACGAATAATTGGCGGCTTTAAAGTATTCACAGTACTTCAAAGCCGCTCATAATCAAAACAATTAAGCCTATTACAAAAGTCCAGATTATAGACATTCGCCAAGGGCAATAATCAATAACTTACAATATTGCAACAAGATAACCTAATCACCATTAACTTTTCATGAAAAAACCTCAATTTTTTCATGAATCTTGTTTTAATTTCTTGCCTCTTTCCATCGAAACCAGACCGCTTCGGGCAATTTCAAGGATATTATAATGCTGAAGGATTGCAATAAAGTCATTTATCTTTTCAGGCGCACCTGTTACTTCAAGAACCATGGTATCGGCTGCAACATCCATTACTTTGGAACGGAAAACATCGGCCACCTGACAAATTTCACCGCGCTGCTGGGGCGGAGCTGTAATTTTTATCAATGCCATTTCACGATCTACCGAAGACCGTTCAGACATATCAACCACCTTGATAATATCAACCAGTTTATTCAATTGTTTTTTTATCTGTTCAATAATCGAATCATCACCTTTACAAACCAATGTGATTCGTGACACGGTTGGATCCAAAGTGGGGCCAACTGTCAAGCTTTCAAGATTGTATCCTCGGCCGGAAAACAAACCTGATATTCGCGCCAGGACACCCTGGTGATTTTCAACTAACAATGATATCGCGTGAGTCATATGCTTATTTTTCCTTTCCTAATAGCATTTCATTTATGGCCGCGCCGGCTGGTACCATTGGCCAGACATTGGTTTCACGTTCAATAATAAAATCAATGATGACCGGCCTATCGGTTGACAGCTTGGCTCGTTCAAGGGCTGGTACTATTTCCTCTGAGGAAGTAACCCGAATTCCAATCGCGCCATAGGCTTCAGCCAGTTTCACGAAATCGAGTGTATAAGGATGACACCATTCTCCCTTTACACCATTACAATCGTGCTTGCAATTAGGTGTACGCATTAAACACGTAAAAGAATATCTGGAATCCTGGAATAACTCCTGCCATTGCCGCACCATTCCGAGATAACCATTATTCAGAATGGCGATAATAACCGGCAGCCCCTCCTGAACACAGGTTGCCATTTCCTGAATATTCATCTGTATTGAACCGTCACCGGCAATATTGATTACTTTTTTGTCCGGATTAGCCAACTGGGCGCCAATGGCTGCCGGAAAGCCATAACCCATGGTACCCAAACCACCTGAGGTGATAAAGGAACGAGGCCGCGAGAACTTATATTCAAGGGCTGTCCACATTTGATGCTGACCAACCTCTGTGCATATAATCGCGTCTGAAAAAACATCACTAATAGCCTTGATAACATTATTTGGTGAAAGATACTTTTCGGATTTATCCTCAGGATTCGGATGATCCTTCACCATCTGAATCACCGACTTCCGCCATGGATCAATAGCCGGTTTTTCAAGTAATGGATATAATTCTTCCAGTACCTGTTTCGCGTCACCAACGATGGGTATTTCAACCTTTACATTGCGGGAAATGGAAGCCGGATCAATGTCAATATGTATAATCCTGGCATTGGGCGCGAATTTTTCAAGAACACCGGTAACCCGGTCGTCAAACCTGACACCGATGCCTATAATCAAATCACATTCAGACACGCTCATATTAGCGGTATAGGTTCCGTGCATTCCCAGCATACCCATGTTATAGGGATGATTTGAGGGAAGCGCGCCAATTCCCATCAACGAAACAGTTGTGGGAATTTCGACTTTATCGATCACTTTTCTGAAAATTTCACTCGCTCCGGAAATATGCATTCCTCCGCCTATGAAAAACACCGGTTTTTTGGCTTCTTTTATTGCCGAGGCAACCCGCTTTATCTGGCCAGTATGACCTGATGTGTTGGGGTTATAGCCTTTCAGGGAAATTTCTTCGGGATATCCCCCTTCAGCGAGTTCAATAAGAATATCTTTAGGGAGATCAACAACAACAGGTCCCGGACGCCCGGTATTGGCAATATAAAAAGCCTCTTTAAGGGTTTTCCCCAGCTCGGCGCGATCAAGAACAATATAGTTGTGTTTAGTAACTGGCCGGGTCAAACCCACAGTATCGGCTTCCTGAAACGCGTCGTTACCAATCATGGAACGCGGAACCTGCCCGGTTAATACAACCAAAGGTACAGAATCAAAATTGGCTGTTGCCAAACCGGTTATGGTATTGGTCGCGCCAGGACCACTGGTAACCAGACACACCCCTGTTTTGCCTGTGGACCTGGCGTATCCGTCGGCTGCATGCACTGCAGCTTGCTCATGACGGGTCAAAACCAGTCGAATCGAGTCTTGCTTGTAAAGTTCATCAAACAAAGGGATTACTACCCCTCCCGGATAACCGAACAGACAATCCACGCCTTCCTTTTTTAATGCCTCAAGAACAAGTTGAGATCCGGAAATTTTCATTTTATCCTCCTAAAACTACCATACGCTATAAAACGCTGTTTTGAAAAAAAAAGCCGTTCCCCAGAAGGAGAACGGCTTATGCCCATTAAAAGGCCGCTTTATACTTCACTTCCGGGTTTCAACGCATACCCCTGACGACGACGAGAACGACCACAAGTGCTTTGACCATGGATTGAAATATAACACTGCCCTTTAATATATTCATGATAGGCCATTATAAAATAATTATACATTTATGTCAATAAACAGAAAATAAAAGTTTTGAAAACAAGCTGTTTATTCCGAATTTGTGATTGCCTTTTGGATATTATCAGAATAATGTTGCTTTTTCAGACTGGAAATATTTAGTTCAACTTCAAAGAATAGAAAGGCTTTTCGCGCTTTAGCGTTAGGGATTGGAGCAGGGCGCGGTTTTTTTTCAAAAAAACCGCGCCACCCGAAGGCCCGCGTTTTCAGCGAGCCTTCGGGTCGAAGCCGCCAGGCGGAGCTGCGGAAAAGCCCGACCCGGTCGCCGAGAACAATGACTCTTTGTTAAGCTTTGTAGATTATAGGGTATAGGGAATGATCCGGGTAACGCCCGGAAAAACCTTTATTTCAGAATCAAAGCAGGAGCAGCTCAACCCGCCTAGGCCAGTTTGAATATCAAATACCTGGCTTCATGCTTGATATGGGTATCGAGAGTGGATTTTTCAAGTAAAAGGGTCAAAATATCACGGGCCATTTGCCGCTCATTGCAGTAAACCAGGGCCTTGGCTTTATAAAAAGCTGCTTTATCGAATTCTTCGTTTATCTCAAGGGCTGTGTTGAACAATTCTATGGCTTTGTCGTAATTTTTCACTGAGAGCGCGGCCAGGCCTTTCAAATACCAGAAATAATCGTTTTCATCATCAAATTCAAGACAATGGTCAAAAAAGCGATCAGCCTCCTGATACTTTTTCTGCTCAAGAAGGATTTCACCTTTTTGGACCAGGAGTTCGTCATCTTCAGGGTAAAGTTCCAAGGCGTGGTTCACAACACCAAGGGCCTCGTGAAAATTGGACTTCTTGATCAAGAGGGAAACAAAACCGCACCACAATGAAGGGTCATCCTCGTCTTGTGCCAGCTCAGCACGAATCTCCTTCAGAGCCTCATCTCCTTTTAGCAAAATCAACACCTCATGCTTTAAAAGCCGCAGCCCAGGTTGATCTGGTTCATGGTCAAGCCAATGCTTCAGGGTTTCCAGGGCTTCATTAAGCCGGGAAGCTGCCATCATCACACGGATTTTAAAGGTTTTTAATTTGGGATGATCGGGTTCAAGATCCAGGGCCTTGTTCACGTATTCCAAAGCTTCCATGTATTTTCTGTCCTGAAAATACACTAGGGACATTTTATACCAAAGCTTGGAAAAATCCGGAAACAGTTTGGATGCCTTTTGAAAGCCTTCTCTGGCTTCGATTTTTCGGCCCAGATAATAAAGCGCCAATGCCCGATACAAATGGGCGTTTCTGTGATTGGCCTTCAATTCGATGGTATTTTCAAAACAGAGCAGGCTTTCGTCAAAAGCCTTGGCCTTGTAAAGGGAATACCCTTCCTCAAACCATTCGTCATAATGGCCTTTACCGCTAAAATGCAGATCCATAAAAGCTCGGTTTTCATGGATATGGTTGATTTTATGATCAACTGCCTGGCTGGACAAAGCCGAGTGGTCGGAATTGTAAACAGCATCGGGATCCCTGAAATCATCAAGGACCTCGTCATACTGCTCCATGTTGGAAGTAAGCATTTTTTTTAGTTCAACGGCTTCAATTAAGGCAGGGTCAATATTCAAGGCATGGTTAATACAAAAAAGTGATTTTTCAAACAGTGACAGATTATAGTAAGCGATTCCCCGGATCATCCATAACTGGGCGTCATCAACAATATCCAGACCCTTTTGAGACTGTTCCAAAACTGCTTCAAAGTGATTATTTTCAAGAAGCTCCCGCGATTTTTGAATAATATCCTTTACGTTTTCAGTCATTTTAGTTAAAGCTTTTTTAGTTGAGCTCTGAAAACGCGAATAAGCTTCCATATTTACCTCTTGATTTAATTTTAACCTGCCGTGAAATATTTGTCAATTAAATCATCAAAGGTCAGCAATTCATGGTCTCATTCATTCTAGGTCAATATATGTTATAATGCATCAATAATCAATTCGCTCGATATCAAAGCCCAAATCATCTATCAGCTTTTTAGTTGCCTCAACCGAATCACCGCCGGTTGTCAAATAACCGTTGGCAAAAAGCGAATTAGCAGGGTAAAGAGCAAAGGACTGCAGTGAACGAAGATGCATTTCACGGCCGCCTGCTACCCTTAATTCGGTTTTCGGCATGGCTAAGCGGAACAAACAAAGCACCTTCAGGCAATAACCGGGTGTCAGTTTTCTCGGATTTTTGATGCGGTGCCCTGGTATTGGCATAAAAAAATTCACTGGAACCGAATCGGCCTTTACTTCTGCCAACTCAGATGTCATATCCAAAATATCCTTGGAGCTTTCTTCCATACCAATAATCACCCCTGAACAGATATCAAGGCCCGCGCTTCGAGCGCGATGAATCGTCTCCACACGGCGTACATATTGATGGGTAGTGCATATTTTAGGATAGGCCCTTTGGCTCGTGTTCAAATTGTGGTTATAGCGATTTACTCCGGCTTCAACCAGCAGCCGGGCTTCTTCGGGAGTCAACATACCGGCAGAAACACATATTTCCATGGAATAGAGGGCTTTTATCTTTTTAACCACCTCGCATATTTTATGAATGCGGTTTTTACCCACATCACGGCCGGAAAAAACCATGCAATGCCGAAAAGCCCCGGCTTTGTATGCTTGCTCAGCTTCTTTAAGAATGAGCTCTTCACTTTTCATGGGATAAGCCGCGTCCTCATGGGTCGCGTTTTTTGATTGAGCACAATAAGCGCAATCTTCAGAGCAAAGGCCGCTCTGCACATTATCTATAATATGAATTCTCACATTGTTTTTAAAATAATGAAAACGCACCTCATAGGCTGCCCAAAGAAGTGGCAACAGTTCAATATCCGGATCATCCAGAATTCTAAGCTTATCTTCAGCAGAAATCGTCCCCTGGCTCAAGGCTTGATCAGCGAGATGACTATATTTGGTAAATTTTGATACATTCATAATGACTGATTATAGCAAAGTATTGTCTTTTCAACAATGAGTTTGTTCAAATTTATTAACAATTAACCTACATTCAGCTTTGAATATAGGTAATTTTTAATATTATTTAGATTTTGTTTAGCTTAAACAGGAATCACTATTTTTAGTGTTAAGGATTGTAATAATAGCAGAGCTAATTGCAAAAGTCCCGACTTTAGCAATTAGCAGACAGCAATAAATTAATAACTTATTATC
>JAFGWI010000286.1 GCA_016937215.1 Spirochaetales bacterium
ATGCCAAAGCGTTTTCTGCCGGATAATTTCCGGCAGAAAACCTTCGGAGCGACAGCGAAGTGCCGGATAGCCCGACCTGCCGGAGGCTGGTAACGTCCAGAAAGCATGTAAGCTAAACAAACACGTTTATTTTTTTCTGAAGATATTATTGCCTTTGCCAGGCTTACTTTTAATTTAATTCAGATGGCAAAATTCAGAGAGCTTTTACAGGCAAACAAATATCTACCAATTGCTTGCCCCTTTGTTCAGTTTTTTCCTTGGAGAACCATTCAAAGGCCATTCTTTCATCTGGAATATAGCCGCACAAGGGGAGCCAGGTTCCATAAAGCCAGCCCCAGGCTTTGGAATAATCTTCAGGGCCGCAGAGAAAACGTGTTTTGGCATAAAGGCCGCCAGGAAGGTCCATCTTCCCTATTTCACCGCTGGTTTCAATATCTTCATGTAAAGTAACACAGACATTAACCTTAAGTTTATCCTCTGCCGTGACCTCGGGATTATCATAATAAAGGGCGAGGAACTGACTTTCAGGATGAGAGAAAAGGCCTCTTGGCATTGCCCAATGGGCCAGTTTTTCCCAGAGCTTCTGAAAAAGCCGGGTGTCGCCTTTATAAGGCCCTATGTAGCGTACATAAGCCAGTTTCCAGGGTGGCAGAGTGATGACAGAAACCTTTTGCTCATAATCATTTCCTTTTAAGCAGAAGTGAGTTTCGCCATTTGAAAATTCCATTTTTATTTTTATGGAATCCAGATCCTCCCTAGGCGGTGTAATGTAGTGATAATCAATGTGCGAGTGCTTTGACCGAAAACGGGAAGCTGATTCAGAAAAATGCTTTTTAAAACTATTGGCAAAGGATGCTGAGGAAGCAAAGCCGCTATTGAGCGCTACTTCGGTGATGGCAATATTGGGATTTTGAAGCAGTATCGCGGCTGCTTTTTCAAGCCGCACTCTCTGGATATACTCAGAGAGTTTTTCGCCCATCATCGAGGCAAAAATTCTGTGAAAATGAAAAGGAGAGAAACAAGCCACATCAGCAATGCGCTCCAAATTCAAGTCATCAGCATAATGATTTTCTATATAATCGATCACCCGATTGATGCGGTTGAGATAATCATTCTTTGATTTTAAGCTGAAATCCGGTTTCATCTTTATCCGGATTATACCCGGATTTCAGATTTTGGCAATGGTTAAAACCCATTTTCGCGGTTTAGGAGAAATCCCTTTATAGGATAGCTTTCCCTGTTGGTTAAAGCAAAATTCGATTTATTGATATTCAAAGACCATAAAGGCAACATCATCATCAAAGTCATCCTTGGCGTTCCAGTCCATAAGGGTTTGATCAAGTTTATCTGTTAATTCACTCATCCCAAGCCCCTGGTTATCACGGATAAAATCTTCAAGCCTTGATAACGAAAATTGATTGTTTTTATCGTCCGTGCTTTCAATTAAGCCATCGGAAAATAAAAAAAGCCTGTCACCCTTGTTTAATTTTATATCCTGTTCTGATATCCTGATTTCAGGCAGAATGCCCACAGCCTGGCCATCGGACTCAATGGGTGTTAAGTGGCCTTGCTGGCTTTGATGGATGGGATGAAGATGACCAGCCCTGGCTATGGTGCAAACCCCGCTGTCAGTATTTACAATACCATATACCAGCGTAAAAAAGGGATTATTATTGGTCTCAAAATAGAAACGCCGATTCAGTTCCTGTATGACATTCTTGGGTGATACAATTTTAGGTTGATTGTCCCCTTCCCGTCTCATTGGATGATGATGATTTTTATCCTGGGCACGCTTTAGAATGCCTACTTTTTCAATATCCGGTGATAAAAAATTATGCAAAGTAATGGAAAGAACTGAAGCTGAAAAGCCGTGACCCATCACATCGAGCAAAAAGAATCCCACATGGCTTTCATCAAGACTGAAAAAATTAAAAAGATCGCCCGAACCAAATGTACTGGGATGAAAAATCCAGTCTATCTTGACATTGGCAATCTTTTTACCGCGGGCCGGAAGCAAACCAATTTGATACTCCTTGGGTTTTTCCAATTCACGCTTGATTTCTTTTTCAACCCTGCTCGGCTTTTCCTTGTCTCTGAACATGATCAATAAACCAATAGTCGTCTGATTTTCATTTTTCAATGGGGCAATTGAATAGGATATTTCGATATATTGATTATCCTGACTTAAAAGGAGTTGGGAGTCCTCCTTAACAATGGTATCGTCCATTATAGGAGCTGAAATGGGAAGTTGTAGCTGTTCATCTTTGTTGTTTAATTTGAATACACGAAACAGATCATGAAGGCGTTTGGTGACAACCTCGGAAGCCTGAATGCCCAGAATTGACGCCCCTTTTTCGTTGCAGAATTTGCAGCTGCCCTTGATATCAGCAACCAGAAGCCCTTCATCAAGGCTGGCTAATATGGTTGAATACCAGTCCTTGCTGTTTTTAAGACTTTTCTCTTTTTTGGCTTTATAAAGAGCCACTTCAATGGCCGCTTGAAGGGCCCTTTCTTCAAAGGGTTTTAAAATATAACCATAGGACTCGGCAAAGGTCGCTTCTTTAATAGTATTTTCATCGGAATGAGCCGTTAGAAAGATAACCGGAATGGAAAAGGACTGCCGGATTTCCTTGGCGGTTTGAATGCCGTCCAGTTTACCATCTAGTCTAATATCCATAAGAATCAAATCCGGTTGTGACATCAGCACTTTTTGTAAAGCCTCTTCTCCCGAGGCAACAACACAAGGGACCCGATACCCCATTGACTCAAGGGCATCCTGAATTTCCAAGGCCACTAGCCCTTCATCTTCAACAACCATTATTTCCGCGTCCATAATCATACCTCCTCAGCTTGCCAGTTGAAAAAACAGTTGGCATTATTATTCAATTTTTATTTTGTTTTTATTTAAGCCAAATCATGCTCACCATGGAGCTGCCACTTAAATAAAAACAGGAAACATTGGATTTTATTATTGTTGATTTTTTCTAAGTAAACTGAGGTTCTTTTTAATTAAGGTTTTTCCGCGTCACCGGAAAAGCGATTTCTATTACTGTACCCTGATCAGACCGGAGTTTAAATTCTCCCTTTAGCTGCTTAACCAAGGTCTGCACAATTTTCATTCCAAGGGATTCACTTTCAGCCAGGATTTTCTCCTCAGGAATCCCAAGGCCGTTATCATACACCTTTAAAATATAATTGTCCTCCACTTTTATAAAGGAAATACCAATTTTTTTTGCTTTTTTGCCAAAATCCTCGGGAAAAGCGTATTTTATGGCATTGATCATCAATTCATTTATGACCAAACCGCAAAGAATGGCCCTGTCCAGATCAATATTCAAGTCCTGGATTTCCAAGTCACAGTGGATTCGCTCTTTGGCGCCTGTATGGGAATTGAGAATAAAATTGGACAAATCACTGACATAGTCGCTAAAATTGGTGTTAGCCAAATCATCGGATTTATACAGCTTTTCATGGATCATGGCTATTGATTTGATTCGACTAATGGCAGTCCGGAATACATCATGAATATCTTTATCTCCCAGCGTCCTTTGCTGCAGACTCAAAAGACTACTGATAATTTGGAGATTATTTTTAACGCGGTGATGGATTTCTCCAACAAGGATGGTTTTTTCGTTTAATGCCAGACGGATTTTTTCTTCCGCTTTTCGCCGTTCTTCATTCTCGGCCCGCAGAGCGGTGATGGCGTTTTCCAGCTCCCCTGTTCTTTCCTGAACACGCTGTTCCAGCTCTTCGGTGAGTTTGCGTAAATCCCTTTCCACGCCTTTTAAATGGGTGACATTCCGAAATACAATAATCTTGCTGATTAAACGCCCCTGAGAACCATATAAAGGAGAAATGTTAACATCATAATATTGATCCAGAATGGTTATGTCCTTGGAGCCCCAAAGAGGCGGATTTTCATTCTTAAAAACTCTGTGTAAGCTCAAATAAATTTCAGTTAGTCGTCTGGTATCATTGAATATATCCATTTTCAAGGCTGCTTGCGCCGAAGGATTAAGGTAAATCAGCTTGCTTTCAGGACTCAGGATAAAAACCATATCAGAAAGTGATTCAATCACCATTTTTTGAGAAAAAGGGATGCTGCGGTAATAGCGAATTCTAAGAATATAGACCACTAAAAGGCTTGAAAGAGCAAAGGAAATAGCCAGCAAACTGTAACCCCGATTATGCCGCCCTAAAATCGCCTCGGCAATCGCGACAATAACAGGGAACAAAGCAGCAAAAAGCAAAGAGCCCTCGCCGCCCCTGGATGATATTTTTTTATGAATAACAGCTTGTAAAATATTTATAAAACCCATAAACACAAAAAAACTGCAAATAATGATAATCAACAGAAAGGTTTTTTTATATTCCTCATCTATGGAAATTCCATTGGCTGAATAATAGGCCTTTTCCCAGAACAGATGATGCAAGGGGTTTGTAAATATCAGAATCAGTAAAATCACCGCGATAATGGAAAAAAAATTCCGATAAAAAATAAAATTTTTTGAACGCCGGTATAGTTGGCGCCCGTAAAGATACCATCCAATAGGTAAAAAAAGCACCCCAACATATTTCAGGTAGGTAAAAAATATTTTCTGCCAATAAAGGGGAAAGCTGTACTCGCCAATAATGGACAAAATCCAGACCCATACGCTAATCAGCAAGAGCAATGTATAACCCGGCCTTAATTCATTGCGGTTATGAACCACATAGAACAGGGTAAAGGTAAGCAAACTCCCCACAATAACATGCAAGAGGATATAAAGACTTTCAGCGATCAATCCATACTCCGAAACATCAGATTAAAGTCACTTACTATAGTGTATCGGGAATTTGGATTCAAAACAAGGGTTAACTTCGCCCTAGGCTGAATCCGGTTGATAATGGCTGAACAAGGAATCAAGGAATTTCTTGCATGCAATGCTGATGAGTGACAGCATCGGCTCTCCTTGGAAAAGTATTTTTTTCCACGATTCGACGCATTCCACCCGGGCTTAAGCCCAAAAACCGGAAATCGATTCATCCAAATTGATAGGTAATGACGCTTTTAGGCGTTGCCTGCCTCCATTCCATTACGGCAGGCCCGGGCTTTCCGTTACTCCGGCTATCGCCTCCGAAGGTTTTTTACCGGAAATAATCCGGTAAAAAACGCTTTGGTATCCAGTTTTTGAAAAAACTGGATACCCTAACTCCAATCCCTAACGCGGAACCGGAAAACAAGCGTCAACTCATTTTCTTCAAGTATTTAACTTACTGTATTAAAAATAGTTATTGTTTCGGGGGCCTCAATTTGCCAAAAGGTATCCCTTTTTACATATAAAGGACATCTTTTAATTTATTCATTTATCATCATCATATAAAACAATTAAAAAAGATAAAAATTGAATCTGCAATAAAGCTTTCTTTCGCAAAAAGTTTTATCAGACCACTTTATTATCTTTCAAATATCTAAATCATATTTAATTTAAAGGAGATTTTCATGAAAGACAAAAAGAATCTATCAAATTACACAAAGTTAAATGAGCAAGAATTAATGAGCATCAATGGTGGTGGCAATATTTTCAGCTATCTCGCGAAGGTATGGAAAAAATTATCAGCCACAGACCGACCACCCTATCCTTATGATAATTCATTTAACACAGGCATACGAGGATAATTTTATACTTTTTAAAAGGGCTTAATCGCCCTTTTATCATTTTATCATGACAAAACTTTAAGTCATTAATTTTGGTAACAGTCTAAAGTGAATTTTACACCTTTTGAATTTAATTCAAAAACCTAAAATAAGGGAGATTTTATGAGAAAAATAATTTTAGCGATTTTTATTTGTTCTATCCCACTTTCCGCACCTCAAAATTATAAAATTCGATTAAAACTACTAAACAAACGACTAGTATTAATCATTTTTAATAACTAGTA
>JAFGWI010000287.1 GCA_016937215.1 Spirochaetales bacterium
AGTGAATGCCAATGAGCATTCACGCCATCGAGCAGCAAATGCGAAGCATTTGTGACCAGAGGCCGGATAGCCCGACCTGCCGGAGGCAGGTAACGTCCAGAAAGCATGTAAGCTAAACAAATACAAAAAGTCAATTACACGGAAAAGCCACAATCAGCTTCACATAATACTGAGCAATCAACAAGGCATCCACAATATCAATCGAGTGAGAACAATTTACATCTGCCGCAGCCTCAAAAAAAACATCAGGAATAATCCGGACATAACGCTGGGCTATTAACAAAGCGTCAACAATATTAATATTTTCATCACGATTCACATCGCCCATAAGAACTGAGGGAGTTGATTCCGGTGTCGGCAAAGCCGTAAGCATATTAGCTCGGTTTTTATCAAAAAAATCATATATTCCGGGCAATACCAGAGGAATCATGCCGCCATGATCAGCGTTCACCTCAACATAGGTCACATCAAAACCATGACTTATCAACCAGTGATTCAACGCGCGACTTCCATCAAGGGAAGGCGTATTTGTTCCCTCACTAACATGAAGTGGCATACCCAGCAAATTATCCCAAGGATAACCCGATTCCTGTACAAAAGGCCCTGATAATGGCGCGATTGCCAGCCAATAAAAAGAGTATTTAGCCCCAAGATACCACGTCCCGCCGCTTCCCATGGAATGGCCGCTCAGGAACATGGCATCCCTTTTAACCGGATATTCATTACACACTATTTCAAGTACATTGATAACATCTTTTTCACTCAACTGCTGTGTTCTTTCAATCTCTGGCGTCCGCTTGGCGATCATTTTGTCTGCTTCTCCAGACTGTCCAAAAACAGCAGGGAGCCTTAAAATTGTACCGTAAGCCCCCTGATACCCCAAAGGCGCTAGCAGAATATAACCATGCTGGTTTGCCAAAGTAATCATCTGCTTGTTGTTCGCGTCAACATAGGAATTCTCATCACTACCGGCGCCATGCAAAAACATCACCAATGGCAACTCACTCACGCCATCCCAGTTATTGGGAACACATAAGCGATATCCCACATTGGTATTGGCAGCAGGAAAATAATAACTTCGATGCTGGTCTCCCTTGGCCCTCCATCCGGGCGAACCAGGATTGGCAATAGACTGAGCCAATTCTTTAGACTCAGCCATTTGAGCCTGTGGGTCCAGTAAGGTCCCGAATACTACGATTCTGTCTGAACTTTGCTGCGCGTCGAGACCTGTCATAATACTGACTAGCATTATGAACAATAAAAATTTCTTTTTCATTTTAATCTCCTTTTTTTCCTATCACTACCACGGACCATAATTCAATTACCCCTAATTGAAGTCCATGGAAAAGATGTTAGAAGTATATCACAAAAATGGATTTGAGAGTCCGGTTCAGACTAGAAAAGCTTTATTATTGGAATACAGATATGATCAAAAGTCAAAAAATCGAGGCATTGAAACCCATTAATAATAAACAGACTGTTGACTTTTACTGTTATCAAATGGCTATTGTCATCCTGAACAATGCGAAGCGAAGGATCTCGGCAAAAATAGGACAAATTGCTTTGCTGATATAGCAACAGACATGAAAGATTCTTCAAGCTTGCTGGAATATAGTGAATACCAATGAGTATTCACGAAATATAGTGAATACCAATGAGCATTCACGAAATATAGTGAATACCAATGAACATTCACGACACCGAGCAATAAATGCGAAGCATTTATGACCAGGCCCTCGTCGTTCCTCTTGAGAATGGAGATTTAACTAAACAAGCACAACAATTTCTCTTCACAGATGACCTTAAGGCAATAAGAAACTATTCCATGTTCCAAAAGCCCATTTTCATGGGTTTTCAATAACACTGAATTTTTAACTTACAGCTTTGGAACTATTGAAAATCAACGTTCAAAATAAGTGTAACCCCGAAGGCCATTCTCATAGGCATTAATAATCTTCCGACGCTCGGCAACCGCGATACGGCCGGTTTTAATCGCCTGCTCAACCTTGTTTTTAAATTCAATAGACAACTGTTTGGCGTAATAACCGACATAGGATAACACATCGGCGACTGAATCACCCTCCTGCTCACGGACAAAATCAAACTCATCCTGTCCGGTTATCCTCACACTCAAAACATTGGTATCGCCCAGCAAATTATGGAGGTCGCCCAAAGTTTCCTGATAGGCACCCACAAGAAAAACCCCAAGATAATACTCTTCGTTAGGTTTAAGATCATGCAATGGTAAAGAATGTTTTACATCATGAAGATCAATAAACTTGTGGATTTTTCCGTCACAATCACAGGTAATGTCGGCAATAATCCCTTGACTGGTGGGCTCTTCCTTATGCCGGTGTATCGGCATAATGGGAAAAAGCTGTTCGATGGCCCAAATATCAGGAAGCGACTGGAACAAGCTGAAATTACCGTAGTAAATATCACTGATGGCTGTGTCCAACTCTTCAAGTTCAACGGGAATCTTTTTTATCTTTTTCAAGAACTGGGTGATTTTTAAAATAATATTCCAGAAAATCCTGTCTCCCTTGGCTCTGTCCCGGAGGCTCAACTTTCCATGACGAAACAATTGATAAAGCTCATCTTTGTAGTAAATAGCGTCATTATAGCTTTCCTGGATATTTTTGATCGTCAAACCCTTAAACAAATCAAAAAGATTTTGAAGATGTTCGGGAATGTCATTACCTTCCAGTTTTTCCGGTAAAGGCTGCTCATGAACGCGACATTGCTCCAACACATTAAAAAGAAGAATTGAATAATAGGCAACCGTGGCTCGTCCCGATTCAGTAACAATATGAGGATGAGGAATATTTTTCTCTTCTAAAGTGGAAATCACGATTTCAATAATATCTTCACAATATTCACGCACCGAATAATTACGACTCGACGGAAAATTGGTTTTGGAACCGTCATAATCAACTGCCAACCCGCCGCCCAAATCAATATATTGCATATTCGCGCCTTCAAGCGCGATCTCGGCATAAATTTGACAAGCTTCACCAACACCCGTTCGAATATCCCGGATATTGGTAATCTGGGAACCAATATGATAATGAAGGAGCTTAAGGCTATCTAGCATACCCTCACTTCGCAGCTTATCAATCACCTCGATAATCTCCGAAATCGTTAATCCGAAAAGCGACCTGTCACCGCCAGACTCGGACCAATGGCCGCTGGCTTTAGCCGACAACTTGACCCTCACCCCTATCTGCGGCTTAATCCCCAGCTCGCGGGAACGGCGGATTATCATGGGCAATTCACTTATCATCTCCAGGACCACAAAACAATTCAAACCAAGCTGGGTAGCATAAAGAGCCAAATCGATGAATTCCTCATCCTTATAGCCATTGCAAATCAAACAAGCCTCGGGATCTTTTAACATGGACAAAGCTATCATCAACTCAGCCTTTGAACCAGCTTCAAGACCATGATGATACTGAGCCCCATACCGAGTAATCTCTTCAATAACCTGATGCTGTTGATTAACCTTGATGGGATAAACCCCCATAAACCGGCCTTTGAACCCGGAATTTTGGATGGCCGCGTTAAAAGAATTATGCAACTTGGATATCTGAGCATCAAGAAGATTTGCCAAGCGGAGAAGAACGGGCATATTCATTCCACGCTCAACCATACCGGAAATAATTTCCATCAAACTGACCGAAACGTTTTTGTCATCAATCTGAGTATTAATGCTTAACTCACCTTTATCGGAAATCGAAAAATAACCCTTGCCCCAATTTGGCACGCCATAAAGCTCTTCAGCTTTTGCCACTGTCCAACTATTTAACCGATCAGAAGCTGCCTTGTTTTGTAAACCCATTCAAACCACCTAAATAAAATAGAGATAAAGTGAGGCTGACGCGAGGCCAAGCCCAAGCCAGGCTATTATAAAAGAAAAACCCTTTTGGGTATAGATTTTTTAAGCGATTTTCTCTCAATTTTAGAACTTTGATTTAAAGCATCAATCCCTTGACCTCATGGAGAAAAGCTTCCTGAAATCTCTCCAGAATAAAATAGTAATTTTTTTGCCAGAACGTATCTGACCTTCCCTGGTTTTCACCTTAAATGAAAAATGGAACCGTCAAAAATCAAGCTAATATCGACAGCTTTCACAATAACCCGCTTTTCGCACTAAAATAGTAATTTTGTATTTGTTTAGCTGGTTGTACCTTGGGCGTTTCCTGCTTTCATTTCATTACAGCAGGCCAGGCTTTCCATAACTCCGCTTCGCTTTGAAATCCTCGGCGCGAAAAAAGCGCGCCTGCGGGTTTTAGCAAGTCATTTTTGAAAAAATAACTTGCTATTATTACAATCCTTAACG